>JALZGI010000047.1 GCA_030861105.1 Thermoproteota archaeon | reverse complement strand
ATATTGTTACTTGTGCTGAAGACGATAGTCCTTCTATTTCTTTGTTCTCTAACACTTTTCTTTCTTTCACCCTTATTTCACAGAACCCACTAAAAATGACTGATCTCGTAACGGGTTCGGTGGTTCTCACACCGATAGCAGTTCTAAAAAGAGACTCAACATACCAAGAAATAGGTTAACTTTAAACTTTCCACTTTAATCGGGCCAATGGTTTTAGAAGTAATATCACTTCAATAAATGGGTTCAGTCAGAATAAAGTTTACTCACTCTAAAAGTTTCCTAATGTGATTCGATGTAGCCAGTGGGACTTAAGGCCTAGGTTCGTGTTCTTTTTGCTTCAGACTTCATTATTCACTATGTTCCGCTATTGCGACTATTATGGATGGTTTATGCTTCAAGCTTTGCAACATTATTTCTTATTCACTTGTGAAAGAGTTGCGCCTGTTTGTTGCAGCAAATTTAATTGATCTACTACATCCCAGTGTTCAGCAATTTTTTCGTTCTCTATTCTATATAGGTCTGCAGATCTTATGTTTATTTTTTTGTTTGTTGGCGGCATTCCTTGAAATTCTCCTTTATGAGTCCCAGTAAAATTAAGGAATACTACTACAAGGTCATTTTCTGCCACTATGTGTTCTATTTTTGCCTGGATATCAGGGAACGCCTTAAATTGTGCGCTCAAGGATTGCCTGAATCCCTCACTTCCTATCGGAGGATTCTCCTTAGCAAAATATTTTTCAGTGGCTGATATGTCTTGGTTATTGAAAACTTCTTCTACAAACGATTCAACAAGAGTCTTATTTGTTGATAAAGACATATGGAATACATATGTTTACAGATAATTTATCTCTTGTATTACTCAACGTGCACATTTGGAACAATACATTCTTTCTAATAGGAACAGAGTGTATATGATTGAAGGGTAATTTGTGGGAGTATTCTCAATAGGCCATCTAGAGATTATCATCAATCATAGGATCATTCCGCAAAACTTAGAGGCATTAATGCCAAAACATTTTCCTCTCCGTTTGCTGCATAATTCCGATACATAACTATGGCAATGTATAGTAGATGAAACTCATTTGAAAATCAAGAAGCATTCTGTCATCACTATTGGGATTTAATTTACAGACATATGTATACATATCAAGAAAATAGAGAATATAGTTAGCGGGTTCGGTGGAATCCATGACGATATCGGTGCTAAAAGTAGGTTCTTAACATAAAATAGATAACTTAAGCTTTAAAGGTTTCTTTCCTTTAATCCTTTAGATGAAAAAATGACTATCTATCTCTATATGTTCTTATAAATTCCCTTAAAGCAGCTGCTTCTTCTCTATACGCTTTGATTGTTTGTATTTTTCCATCAGGGCATATTGCAGTTACAATCACAATGTTTACTTCTGTATCTGAAGCAAGAATAGGAGGCTGTACCTTTTCTATTTTGCAATTGGCATCAAGTAATTTCTTTAATTCAGAAATAGAGTTAAATTCAGATGACAATATTATTATTATTATGTTCTTAACTAATTGATTTATGAAGTTAATTGATTAGGAAATATAGTGGCAATAAATTCAATACTCTTAACTCACTACATTGTTGTTATTCTTCCTTTTTTATTTCTTTGAGCTAATGCCTCCAGTCTTTCCTCCTCCTCTTTTCTTTTGAGTACTTTGTCGTTGTTGTTGAAACTGACGATGATGCATCTGTCTTTGTAATTGTGTTAGAATAGTGTAAAGTTGCTTTATTGTATTTGATTGTTTATCTATTTTATTGAAAGATTTTTGTAATGGTTGAATTAACTTCTCTATTCTAACCAGGTGATTTGCTTGTTTTTCAAGCTGCTTAGATATGGTTGCTAGGTTGTTATTGGATTCTTTCTTCTTTGTAGCAGCTCTTTCCTTAAGAGATTTCTTCATGACCTTTCTTTCTTTTTTTGTAGGTTCAAGTATAGGTACTTCTTCTGGTTTAGTAACAAGGCTTGCTTCTCCTCCACCAGCTATATCTTCTGCTTTTGCCTGTACTTTTTGTTGTAATTCCTCTTCTTGTTTTTCATCTTCTACTAATAGTCCTGCTGCTCTTTCTTTTTCTTCTTGTCCAGTTTCTACACTTAATCTCCATCCAGTTTCTTCATTTTCTGACATATTTTAGAATATAGATCCTCAAGGTATTAAATTATATAAAATTCTAGCAGTAAGGCGATGGATTACAATCGAAGAAAAATAACAATAGTACAACAGCTCAAGGATTTCAAT
>JALZGI010000029.1 GCA_030861105.1 Thermoproteota archaeon | reverse complement strand
ATATTGTTGCACCCAGTCCAAGCCAGCCAGCCATTTTATGCCACCAAGAATCGGTTGTGTTAGGGTTTTTACCTTCGGACTCAATTAAATTGAAGTTATTTTCAGCTGTCACATAATCCCCATCTCTGAAATAGTGCCACCCAACAACTTGGCAGGCAGTCAGAAGTCCGCGTCTGTCATTATGGTCTCTAGCATTATCTATTACTCTCTCCACGTTTTTTGATCCCACGCAGTGCGCAACCGTCATTTCTCGGCGCTCAAGTGTATCTACAATTCTTACGGCTTTTACCTTAGGGTTTCGCTCCAGCATCTTGTCTGTGTTCCGTCGAGCTTGACTATAAAGGCGCTTCTCTGCCTGATCTGGATTCCCATTATTTCTCACCCGATTTCCCAGTCCCAGCAAGATCTCAATCCACTGATAAGTCATTTTGTGTATGTTTTTTGGAATGTGGGATCTAAGAATTTGACCTATAACCTCGTTTTTAATTGATCCTGCATTATCAATCGTAGCCTTCGCAAACTGGGTTGCAACGCTTTCCTCATTGCCCTCGTTGAAGTAGTGGTGGTAGAGCATTAAGTAGAGAGCGACGCTAGTGGTAAGATTCCCTCTCATATACGCAGTATTCGACAAGATCTCTAGCTCATTAGGCTGGCAACGAAAGAACAGGTCAAGGGGTACAGCAACTGTGGCGTTAGACTCTACACTCGCCAACTGACAGCCACCGTGATGAACTGGCACAGTTCAGTCGAACACCCTCTCAAGCTCTAGCTCTGCACCGTGCATGTCATCCGATAAAGAGGCCCTGCTGCCTGGCCGGTACGGACGATAGAAACCAACAGCGTCGTTGGGATTAAAGTAGCGTACACACCAGGCGCACCATTGACCCATATGATCACTAAGATCAGGTGGCTGGCTTACGCTCTGGTCTTCTTGAGATTTCTTATCTATCCCTAACCGACGAAGTTCTACGGGGTATGTATCGGGGTATTTGTAGGCTTGATCACCATGGTTTTGTAAGTACCACAAGGCTGCCCCTACTCGGCCTTCAACCTGAAGTTCTGGGTAGATTAAATCGCTTAAATAATTCGAGACAGTCTTTTTTTTAAGACCTAATTCCTTAGCAATCTCGCTGTCTGTGTTCTCCCCGCACACGAGCTCTAATATTTTATGCATAAGGGGGGACAGGTGTGGCATTTCGCTATCTCTCGTTAATAGGCGCGGTGCGCCTAGGCTCTGCTTCTTTAAATAAATCCCGTAACACTACTGGCCAGCTCTCGGTCGCGCTCCCACGGCCACGGGACAAGACCTAAGAAGTCTTTGCTCTAAATTAGGGTATTTCTCCCATTCCAATCTGTGGGGGAACATGCAAGCCTAATCAGCATAACAAGCTCTGCAGCCGCCAACTGGCGGGAACTCAGAGTTAACGTATCACATTATCCAGGAGACAGCCACTATGGCTAGACGAAAAAGCACTATCATCGACGGCGATATAACCCTTGATGACCCTGGCGGCACAATCCTCAACGCCCTTGAACGGGCTGGCAGAGAGGACGTGTCGCACGTGGTAACAGGCGGTGAGATCATCATGGCACGTGACATCAACTACCCGCTACCGGCACACGATATGCTCACTAAAAGCGATTAGGAAAAATACATAAAGGAACTAAATCTTAAGAGGTGACGGAGATATGAACCGTGAAGCAGAGTTGGAATTTCTTTCACATCCTGAAAAGTGGCCGCATCGTGGCCTTCTTCCCCTTGCTCGCCGCGGTGGGAACATTATCTATGGCAAAAAGGACGCCGGGATTGTCATGGAGAATGATCTGTGCTGTGTTTGGACAGGCTATTATCTAGGTGAAGTCGATCCCCGAAACGGACGCGTATGTGGGGAATCCGTCTTGATTCCCCGAAGTGTATTGTTTATACTCGTAGCGTGGGATTTTTTCAGCTACCAATCTTCAAACGAAAGACGTTTCCTGCAGAAGGTGGCCAACAGGTCATTATACCGGTTGGTCCAACGGGGGAGGCAAGTGTCATGCAGACGTTGCCGGCATACTTAGCGCATCTGCAGAGTAGTAAATATGCAGCTGATACCACCGAAAAATATTTCTCCGATGTTAAAAAATTCTCCCTGTTTCTTCGAGAGAAAAAGGTCCGGAAAATCACAACCCATGATATTGAGCAGTGGATTGGCAGTTTGACGTCTTCGAAAGGGGAGCGCCTAGACCGCAAAACGGTCAACCGAAAGGTGAGTGCTGTCATTAACTATTTTCTCTGGTTACTTTCAACTGGCGCCATTACCAAGGATCCTACAGCAACGATAAACAACGGCCGCGTCCTTTCACCCCTTCCGGATTATCTTTTTGAGAGTGAAATAAAGTCACTGTATGCTGAGG
>JALZGI010000631.1 GCA_030861105.1 Thermoproteota archaeon | reverse complement strand
CTATAGAAGAGAGTATCAAAGCTAGACTTATCTTCCAACCTCCAGCAAGGGGGATAATTAAAGCAAGAGCAGAAAGAACAGCTATCACGATAAGTCCAATGATTGCTTTTTTGTTCTGCCTAAGTTTGCTTTTAGAGATATCAAGGATCAAAACGCTATCTGAATCTTGTCAGACCGCTTTCATATTTCTCTTTTTCATTTGGCGTGCGCTTTGAGGTGGATCTAGTACAATTCATTTTCTGAAGGTCTTCATGTTGCTTTAGCAGTGCATGCCAGTTGTCCTAACTACAACGAATTTCTTTGGTCCATAACCCGCATCATATCGAGAAGGACGTATTTTTATACTAGAAAATGCATCTATTAGCAAGGAGAAGCATCGCTTATCCCAGAGAACAGATTCGACATTTGTCAGTTCTGTGGAAAGGAGTTTGAACGTGAGGAAACCCTGGCAGTTCATGTAATGGAAGAGCACGGTTCCCTAGTTGGAAATGATGAGGATGAATAACAATAAGATAGGACTAAATTGATGCTTCTAAGCCATTTCACATGATGAAGAAATAATAATTTTTTATTAAGATAGGTACGCATTAGTCTGATAGCAATACCGCTGTCATATTGTAAAATGGAAAGTGACGAATTGCACTTTGAATATCTCTAGCAGCACACTACCACCCTTTGATTTCGGTATGGCATACATTTGTTGCTATAACTTGTCGCCTTAATTCAGGCACATCAGAAGATCATGATTCTTGCGTCTCAAAGGTTAGGCAAATAGTTAACACTCTTTCTTCTTCTTTTTCTGTTTACCCTATTTCTAGGCTTCACTCTAAGCCTACAGCCGCAGCAAGGGCACCATATTCCATCCCACTTTATAAATAACTCGCACATCGCGCACCTTTTCTGTCCGTCAGAGTATCTTCCAGTAGTAGAAGCATTGGCTGGCTTGACTGCTTTGTGTCGTTCGCATATGCCTTTACAGGTCAACCATGAATCACATCTTTTAATAAGTAATCAAGCGAAAAGAACTGCAAAACTACAATATATTTTGGACTAAGCTTTACCTGTGAGAAATGCTATTCAATTGATAAAATGGTCTGCACATACCGTAAGTTATTCCGGTTAAATTAAAGTTGATTCTCCTCTCTCCTCAATTGTAAATGCTGCAGATCAGAAGTTCAGTTCGCTTCTTCGAGAGAAGAAAAGCATACTGTTAGAAACGAGATGACTGAAAAAATTTCATAAGCGCTAACTCATAGCGTCTGCAGGGTCCTCAACTATATAAGAACTATCATGACAAAATAAGACTAATTTCGGGTTTAGACCTATTATATGCAGTGCTGCATCAAATTCCTTATATATGGTAGCGTTATGATTCGTCCGACAATAACCGAAAATGAGATTATTTTAATACCGTATTTTCTTGGTAGTAAGAAATGGACCGATGGAAGTTGAACCCACGATCTCAGCGCATTCCAGTAAGCCGTCGCTTCCATCAACTGACGGTCTTCAAAAAATATTTACCTTCGGACCCTACCGAATATGCAGTTATGGGTTATTTTTGTTAATTTGCTCAGACACTTTGGAAAGCAAATAGTTTTGATTGTGGCAGCGACTCTTGTACATCTAGGGTAACTAATAACGTCAGGACCAACTAACCAACCAACTACTGCGAAGCAAAAAGATTTTCTATTCAGGCACCTGTATGAAGAATTATTACATCTTGTAGCCATTTTACTCTTCTCAGTTTTATAAGATTAAGCGGAAACCTTTAATTCACAACCTGTCAGAGGATTCTTTAATGAAATTTCTTAATACCAAGGCTAGCCTTGCAGGCATGACTTCATTCCTTTTGGTCGCAGCAGCACTTCTAGGCTTTAGCTTTGTCACGCCGCGCACAGTAGCAGCATCACCAATAGATGATACTACAACACCCAATAATGGTGGTGGTGCCGGCATAACACCGGATAGTACATCTTTGGATGCCACTACTACCACTAGCACTACTATCGAGCTGGCAGAAGAACCCTTTGCAGTAGGACGATACACAACAGCATCCGAAGACATGATAACTGAAATAGAGACGCGATTTTCATTTGAAGGAAACACAACAATAACACTACCAAACACTGCAGAAACGACAACTACAAGAGATACAGGTGAAGGGACATTTAGCTTGTTCCCAGGATATAGCGCCGGCTCTTTACGTGGACATATTCATATGGCTACTGAAGATGGAAGCGAAAGTGCAATAGTGGAATTTACTGAATTCGCCAAATTTGACTCATCCACAGGAATCGGCATTGCATACTTTAGTACAAACTCAACTGGAATATTGGCGCCTCTTAACAACATGATAGCAGTCTTTCTAGATGAAGAGCAGCCAAACGAGGACATTGTCGTACGGTTCTTTGAATGGAACGGTGATGGTGGCGGAGGTGTGCCTACAGGCATAGATAACGGGGCAACTACTACTAGTAATGTAGGAGACGATACTACTATTGCAGCACCAACAACAGCTATAGAAACACCTGCTCTCTTTATACCATAAACCCTAACTAAATATAGAAGTACTCTATCAGACGAGCCAAATGCTTCTGGTGCTGATGATGCAAGCGGTGCTTCTATTCTTCTTATTTTTACTCTTTGCATGTTTTTGTACTCCTAGACC
>JALZGI010000616.1 GCA_030861105.1 Thermoproteota archaeon | reverse complement strand
TCTAGTAATAACAATATTAACATTAATGAAAGCCCGAGTCACTTCATAGTTTTAGATGCAGTGTCAAGGGGTAACAATACGATTGAAAAGATTTGCAGGTCTTCTAGGCTTGATAAATATCAAGTGGAACAAATAGTAAATGATTTAGTACAGCAACGACTAGTTACCAGTGCCGAAAAAAGAGGTTCATTCTTGTCATCCCTGTTAGGGGGTAGAAGAACAAAGGTTGTTTTAAGCATAACAAGTACTGGACTCAGACTCCTCAATGTCAAGAAGCAGGAATTGGAACAAAAAGCTGCAGAGTTGCATCAGTGGTACAACAATGGTGACAGATCTCAAATGCAGGGATTTATGGATTCTAATAGAATGTGGATACCTATGATGCTATTTTCAGGAATTATGAATGTGTTGTTCTTTACCTCGATGATGTCCTTTATGGGTATGGCATTAAATCCAACTGAAAGTCAAATGGCTGCAGATAGTAGTGCAGGTGGAGGAGAGACAACAGAAGGGGGAACGGAAACAAGTGCTGAGGCTGATAGTGCTAGTAGTAGTAGTACAGATGCGGGTAGTGGAGGAGACGTAGCAGATACATCTGATATGGGAGGAATGGGAGATTTTGGCGGTTTTGACGGAGGAGGATTTGGGGACTTCTAAATTTTTTGTTCTAATAATGAGAACACCTAGGTAAAATTTGGCTATAAAATCTGATTAGCCAAAATCTCTTCAATCTTATTTGTTTTTTAGACAGAGAGAGGATTGGTACAACTGTATTTAAATTATAATGAAAACTAGAAAGCAGGATCATCTCTATTTAATGGGATTCTTTTACCTTTCTTTTTTGCTAACAGCAATCCTAGCCAATTCATATATCAATTTAATATTTGCCCAAGATGGCGTTCAGCTCAACAACAACAACGAATCTCTATCATCTTGGACTAATGGAGCGCCTATGCCTACTCCAAGATCAGAAATTGCAGGAGCTGCATTGAATGGAAAAATATATACCGTTGGGGGATTTGATGAAAGTGGCCAGAGTACTACATCAATTGAAGTATATGATCCTATTACAGATAAATGGACCAATGCCGCCCCTTTACCTCAGCCACTAGATCATACAGCGGCAGCATCTCATAATGGCAAATTGTACGTAATAGGAGGAGGATACCTAAGCCGAGAAAATTTATCAGACAAACTATTCATTTATGATCCCCTTACTAATAAGTGGACAGAAGGGGCAAATTTGCCAGCTGCTAGAGGAGCAATGACTGCCAATTTTATCAACGGAACCTTGTACGTAGTAGGAGGAGTCGATGTTTCAGGAACATCCAATATAAACCTGGCTTATGAACCAACGACTGATACATGGACTGAAAAATCACCAATGCCATCTGCGAGGGAACATCTTACATCAGCAGTAGTCAATGGGAAATTGTACGTCATTGGCGGAAGGACTGATGGTATGGTGGCTAATGTAGATGCTAACGAAGTTTATGATCCTGTTAAAGATATGTGGACTGAGTTGCAACCTATGCCCTCTAAAAGGGGCGGGTTGGCCTCTGCAGCAATAAATGAAACTATCTATGTGTTTGGTGGCGAAGAACCAAGTGGAACATTTAACAATAACGAAGCCTTTGATCCAAGGACTAATACTTGGGCATCTAAACAACAAATGCCAACACCTAGGCATGGATTAGCCGCCGTTTCAAATGATGATAAGATATATGTAATCGGCGGGGGACCAGAACCTGGTGGATCACAAACTAGTGCAAATGAGATATTTCATGCTGTTAAATAAATAGATAATCTGGGAGTTAGATATAATGCTCAGAGATTGCACAACATATTAGGCGATTATGTTTACCTTAATTGTGTTTGATTTAGCGGCGTTTTCTCTTTGGGCTATTTGATTAGCCACCTGTTGTGAAACTGTTGCCTGAAGACCCTGATCTGAAGGCAGTCAAGTTTACTTCAAAGCATCCTCATACATGAAGTCGACGTTGCATACTACGAAATTGATTGAAATGTATTTACAATAACTGTTGAAATTTCGGTATTGAACTGATTATCAAAAATGGTAAAGGATATTCTATTACCCTTTGGATTCCATTCCATAGTATTTCCTTCTCCATCATCTAAAAGAATTCTATGCGACATGGAAAACTGCTGGGCAGCTGCTAGTTCGATTGGTGCTCCAAGTGGGGGGCAGATGTCGGCTGCCACTATAATAAAGAAAGGAACAGCATTATAG
>JALZGI010000612.1 GCA_030861105.1 Thermoproteota archaeon | reverse complement strand
CGTCTAGTTTGGTTAGGACACTGGCCTTCCATGCATTTATATATGCAAATGCGAAGTAAGCCCGTAACCCGGGACTCTATCTTATAACAAATGATAGAGCGGGAGTTCAAATCCCGGTGACCGCACCCCATTTATAGGAATTCAAATACTGACTATTCTATTATTTCATACATCTCCCTACAAACAAACGAGTATGACAAAAACCAATAGAGATAAAATAATCAGGAGAATGGTATAATGACAATAATAGGTTAAAGTGCTTGATTGGAAGAGATTATATAAAAAGGAGGAGAATAGCATATACATATAAACAACTTTGTCGAAGAAACAAGAGAACGTTAAATTCTGTAGTATTTTGAGATATGTACATAAATCCGAAATGGATCACGTAATACAGCGATTTGAAACGAAATTGATCTTGTTCTTATCTAAGGTTGGCATATTAGAGTAGTGATGATGATCTAGTAGTAAATTACTTGGCATATCTATTTCTATCAGATAGTTCCTTATCGAATCTTTCTTATATGCAAGCTATGACGATCGGAATATTTGTCAGTACTTTAAACGTTATCCCAACAGATTGTAACTTTGATAGGAATTTCACTACTCAACATGCTTTAAAGCATATATATATATATATATATATATATGCTTGAGTCCATTTCATGCAGTTTTGCAATTTACTCGATATTTGTTGATTCATTGGGCGTCTACTATGGATTGGCATTATTTCTGACAGTTGCAGTTCGATCTCGGAGCAACTTTCTGATTATAAAAATTGACCTTCCAGAGAAAATGTGGATTTGAATTTGTTTTGATACTTAAGCAGGTAAAGAAAGATTGACTGTTGGAAAGCTTATGCCATGGATTCCCCTAATAAGCAATAGTTATTTCTGACGGTACAAAATAAATCAACTATATATATAGGAAGATTAAAAACTGTTCAAATGTTTTCACCGGGATCGGTTTATTATACTACCTTACTTGCAGTTATTTTACCCTTAACTTTTCTTTCAACAGAATATCATAATATTCCTTATGCGAATGCTACAACGGATGCTGATACAACCTTTCGCGACGGCTCTAGAATTAAGGCAGAAGTAAATGATCAACCAATTATCACTGATCCTGATCTTAAGGTAGAACAAGTCGTTGAAGGACTTGAATTACCTACTAGCATGGCATTTTTAGGTCCAGAAGATATTTTGGTTTTAGAGAAAGACAAAGGTACAGTACAGAGAATTGTAAATGGTAAGATGTTACCAGAACCGCTACTTGATGTTAATGTTGCTATTGAAAGTGAAAGAGGCATGTTAGGAATTGCTGTTACAAAGAATGGGACTGGAGCCAATAATAATAACAAATATGTTTTTTTATATTTTACCGAATCAGTGCAAGATGGTAATGATGATTGCCCAAGAGATAATTTTTGTAACCCAGGGAATGACCCATTAGGAAATCGTCTTTACAGATATGAATTGGTAGAAAATAATAAATTTGCAAATCCTAGCCTCCTGCTAGACCTACCGGCTACATCTGGACCTGCTCACAATGGTGGTGCGATCACAATCGGACCTGATAATAATGTATATCTTCCCATTGGTGAGCTCAGAGAGGAGGATATCCAAAAAATTTCTTCAGTTGATGGAAGAGGCGGAATTCTCAGAGTTACTCAGAATGGTGAAACAGTAGGAGAAAAAGGAATCCTTGGTAATACTTACCCATTAAGCTTATACTATGCATATGGAATACGTAATAGTTTTGGAATAGATTTTGATCCTGTGACAGGCAAATTATGGGATACTGAGAATGGGCCAGGATTTGGCGATGAAATAAATCTTGTTGAACCAGGATTTAATAGTGGATGGAATAAGGTACAAGGTATATGGCCTAGAAAGGGTGGTCCATCTGAAGACATTATAACAAATCCAGATGATTTGTTAGAGTTTGGTGGAAAAGCAAAATACAGTGCTCCTGAATTTACATGGATCCCTACTACTGGTCCTACTGCTATCAAATTCCTTGATTCAGATAAATTAGGAACAAAATATCAAAATGATATTTTTGTAGGAGATGTTCATAATGGGTACATTTGGCATTTTAAGCTTAATGAAGATAGAACAGCGCTAGTAGTTGATGACAAAATAGCAGGAGGCACAAATGACAAATTTGAAGAAGAAGAAATAAATAGCATTGTATTTGGACAAGCGTTCGGTGGAATAAGTGACCTTGAAATTGGACCAGATGGTTATCTCTATGTCGTTTCTATTGGACTTGGAAAAATATTCAAAATAGTTCCTAAAGTAAATGATGAAGTAGGATAGCATCAAATAAAATTGACGATAGAAATTGAGCAAAAGCGATATATTTTTTAAAATTACATCTTCTGAATTGCAAGCATTTAGATTTAAATCGGAGGTAATATGTAAGTATTTTTTATATGTCTTAAGCGTTCTAACTCTGAATTGCTTTTCCAATTCTCATTCTTTCCGAGTATTAGACAAGCAGAGAGTGGAAGTCTTCAAAACAATCTTTTAAGAACATAAAATATATGGCTCCTCTATATAGGAGATTATTTGTGGTTTTAGTTTTGGTTGTCTCATTGTTAGATTTGATTTTTTTGCTTGTTCGGCACCGTAACCAATTTTGGCAGATAGAGATGTGGGCATAGTAAGATAAAGAAATAAATAAGCATTTTAATGGTTATTGGATAATTTATATGTTAACATATGCCTTCTATATTTAATGGAAGAGTTCCGAGAAGTGTATTTTCAAATGCTAATTGTTACGCAGAAAAGATGAGTATAATATTCAAAAAGCAAAAATTATAAACCTTTGAAATAGCTATGAGCATAAATGCTTATCAATATTGTTTCGGTAATTTTCCTATCTCTAATTTTGTATTTTGCGCTTCCAGGAAATTCTTTTGCAGTCAGCATCACTAATTATGAAAGAATACCGTCTATCACTGATCCTGATCTTAAGGTAGAGAAAATTGTTGAAGGACTTGAATTACCTACTAGCATGGCATTTTTAGGTCCAGAAGATATTTTGGTTTTAGAGAAAGACAAAGGAACAGTACAGAGGATTGTAAATGGCACTATGCTAGAAGAACCGGTGCTTGATGTTAATGTTGCAAATGCTCTCGAAAGAGGCATGTTAGGAATTGCTGTTTCAAATACTGTGAAGGATAAGGATGAACATACTACCTATGTTTTCTTATATTATGCTGAAGCTAAAGAAGAAGGGAAGGATATTTGTCTCGAGCATGGTGACCCTTGTACAGGAGTTGATGCTCTTGGTAATCGTCTTTACAGATATGAACTAATAAATGATAAATTAGTAAACCCCAAATTATTTTTGGATTTACCTGTTACTCCAAATAGGCACAATGGTGGCCCCATTGTTATTGGTCCAGACAAAAATGTTTATGTTCTTCTTGGCGATGTTAATCATGAAACCCAAGCTCAGAATGAAGAATCTGGAGAAGAACCTGATGGGACTAGTGGGATACATAGAGTTACTCAGAATGGTGAAGTAGTGGGTGGCGTAGGCATACTTGGAAATGACCACCCTCTAAACAAATATTATGCATATGGAATACGAAACAGCTTTGGATTTGATTTTGATCCTGTAACTGGGAACATATGGGATACAGAAAATGGGGGAGGAGGAGATGAAATTAATCTTGTAGAACCAGGATTTAATAGTGGATGGAATAAGGTACAGGGTATGTCTTCTGATGCTGATGACTTTGATCCTGAAGATGATTTAGTTAGCTTTGGAGGAAAAGGAAAGTACAGCGATCCTGAATTTGTGATGGGTGAGGACAATGATGGTGAGGTTGGAATTACTGCTCTTAAATTCCTTGATTCAGATAAATTAGGAACAGAGTATGTAAATGATATGTTTGTAGGAGATGTCAATAATGGCAGAATATATCATTTAGACTTGAATGAAGATAGAACGGAACTGATTCTTGAAGGCCCACTTGCAGATAAAATAACAGATGCTCGTTCTACAGAAGAATTTGGTGGAATAATATTTGGTGAAGGTTTTGGTGGAATCACTGATCTCGAAGTTGGTCCTGATGGTTATCTCTATGTTGTTTCAATTGCGCATGGAGTGATTTATAGGATAATTCCTGCATAAATAATAATGATTGAGCATTTCGAAGAATTGTCTTGGTTTAGAATTAATCGTGATAACTCATGGATATGGATAGAATTAGGCAATCTTTGAATTATTTCCCACGCTGTACATATAGCAATATTTAGGTTTATGTGCAGAAGAATGTCTTTTTCTATAACCTTAAGATCTAACTAACTTCTTTTATCATTATATTCCTAAATGATACCTTATCACCATGAGCCTGAAGTCCTATATAGCCTTCTGTTTGTCTATTGCCTGTAAACTCAGTTACCTTTTCTCCATTTATTATAACAGTATAGGATTGGTCGGTTACTTGAATTTCCATTGTATTCCATTGGCCTGCAGGGTTTGAAGCTACCTTAGTTGGAGCAGCAAAGTTATAAATTGCTCCTGTCTGATGAATAGCGTCAACATCCTTATCATTTATTTGAATTTCATATCCTTCATCACCTGCAATCTTTGGATTGTCACCTGGATCAGGAAAGCGTACAAAAACTCCTGAATTATCACCTTCATCAGATGCTTTCCATTCCAGTTTGAGTATAAAATTATGATATTTCTGCTTGGAATGCCATAACAATCCTTCTTCTCCTTCTGACTCAACAGATCCATCTTCCATTACTACAAATCTACCATCTCCTGCCATCTTCCAACCATCCAAAGTCTTGCCATCAAATAATGTTGTAAAATTGCTATTAATAATAACTGGATCAGCAGACAAGTTATTAGCTGGCATTTCCAAACCTATACTACTAAACTGTATGCTATCACTATTGGAATGATCTTGATTTGTTGCAGTATTACCATATGCTATTTGTTTTTTATCTATTATCATTGGTAATAGTATAGAAGCTGTAAGTGTAAGACTTAACAAAACAATCAGACTAGAAGGAATCAGAGTGCCTTTATTAAACATACATGGCCTATATAGAAGCTAGTTTATTAATATTCCATACATTTGAAATATCGTATCTAGACTGCTAGTCTAAATGACCAAAATTTTTCCTCTCGCTTACTCTAAACTTATTTTTAGATAATAATGATCAGTGTCAATCAAATCCTGTGTCATATCCTCCATTTGCAAATATTGACATCGAACATGATTGATATTATTAACAAAGTGAAAATAATAATTTCAGAAAGTCCAGAACAAAAGTTAGTTACATATATGTTGTAAATTCCAATAATAAAAGAACAAATAATGTTTTAAGTTAAAAGACAAAATCAAATATTATATACTTCTTATTATGTAGAAATAAACTTTAATACTGAGTTATAATACCAGCTTGTGTTAGCCTGTAACCATGGATATATACAAAAGGCTAATCTGTATACTATGCAATCTACAAGCTATTACAGGAAACAATTACGTTATTTATGAGCTATCGACGAATGCGCACTATTATTCTAGTCACCCTTAAAGCATGATGATACTGCTGACTCATATGGATTGACATTTCCTAGCGATAGATAACGCTTTAATTTAATTAAACACTTAGATATTTGTGATAAAAGACGGTAGGATTATTGTATTTTTACTGATAGGAATTTTCTCTATAGGATTCATTTATACATTATTGTATCAAAATGTGTATGCTCATAATTTCATTTCTAATGATACAGCAACTTTTCTTACGCAAGTTTATCAGACAGAGATAGAATTGATGCTTGCTATTAATAATTTTCCTTCAAATATGACTTTAGTGATGGATCATGCTGAAGATGCTACTTCTATTATGAATGATATTTATGATTCAGAGGGAGATATTGAAGACGATACTGATTTTATTACTAGATATAATGAAGCAATAAGTAACCCTAACTCTACAGTCTATGCAATGGTTCTTGCAAATATTGCAGACGAAATCCTCAGGAAGTATGGAGAAGCTTATGATGTTGACTATGATCTGACTAATATGTCTAATATGATGATAATGATCTCTGGTATAGATTCTTCCTCTTCTGTGAACCTGCATCGACTGCAACATTCTAACACTGAAAAAAATAATTCTTCTTCAATAATCAATTTCGCAGAATATCAGAGTGCTATACAACTTTCAGAAAGAGCCTACCAGATTTTTAAAAATAAACTACAACCTTTATCAATGTCTAATAGTGTGAATAATGATACTACAGTAACTACTAAACTAGAGAAAAGTCTTGTAGATATAAAAGATTTGATGATGAATAATAAAGAGACAGCGTCAGAGTTAATGAAGATAGTACATGGCCAACTTCATCCCATTCTTCAAGCAGCATATAATTTGCAATTAAAAAAATGACTTTATCTTCTTCTTTATTTTGATACTTTCCTATTGTGTGTTCAAATCTTATTAAATACTCGGTTAAGGTTAATTTGATGAATAAGGAGATATTATTTCAGAACAAATTATAGATAAGATGGAAAAACTAAAGATATCAAAGCTTTCAAACACATGAAGACTGACTTTATTCTGCGAAGGACCAGTAGATGCTGGCAAAAAGAATAAAGACCTATTAATCCTTAAAAGACCTAACATAGTAATAAAAGTAGGCTCTGTTAACTTAACTGGTTCTTAATAGGAATTCTGTAAATTTAATCCTGTTTGTTTCTATATGTAGATATAAAATAAACATCTTAAGCCAATTCATTATATGCTGTCTGTCACAATCTCTTATTCTGCAAGGAAAATGCTCATCGAAACATTTTATCTGTCTTTGATCTGTTGAATAAACCTCTCCATTAATTCTTTATTTCAATTTCGTGGATATACTGCTTTAACCTTAATCACCATTTATAAGCATCAC
Organism: Thermoproteota archaeon; assembly: GCA_030861105.1. GTDB lineage: Archaea > Thermoproteota > Nitrososphaeria > Nitrososphaerales > Nitrososphaeraceae > TH5893. The sequence goes on along the minus strand of JALZGI010000612.1, from coordinate 3,245 downwards.
TGTACCAATGAGCACCATCAGTATGAATAGACCTTAGTCATATCTTCTCCTGGGCTGCCTAAGGAATTGATAGTATACAAAGATGATTCTTTGTCTTGACAGATGAATCATTGAGCATGATTTTGTGTTTGGGTCATAAGCTATCCATAACCAATAATAAGCCCGACCATTTATCTTGAGTAATGTTTCATGTACAAGTATTTCTCTGATTAAATGTATGTTTATCTTAAATCTATCTGCAAGTCTAGAATACTTCTGTACCCGTTTCCATATGGAAACATTTGTCCTTTTAATAATTGGTTCAAGCGACTTGTATGCGAATCTATAAATTCTAGAACTAAAATATAGGTACAAGCTATAAGCAATTATGGCGGGCTGGGTTTGTTCTCGCCTACTGACATATTTCACTATATCCATGAAATTATTATGACAGACAGACCTAGCTTTAGATTATACTATAAACAGATAAGTTAAGAGCCAAAAGTAAAGCGCAAAGAATAAAAAGGAATTTTTTTTACAAGTTATTATATGACAGCATTAACTCTCTTATCAGTACCAATTGTAATTTTAATTTTGTTTGAATCAACAATCGGTTTCGTTTTAGGACAACAAGAATATTCTTTTGTTACGAGCTGGGGTTCTGAAGGCACAGGCGAAGGTCAATTGAAATTACCACATGGAGTTGATATCGATTCTTCAGGCAATGTGTACGTAGTTGATACAGACAATTATCGCGTCCAAAAGTTTGACAGCAATGGCAAATTCATAACAATGTGGGGTTCTAAGGGTTCAGGTGAAGGTCAATTTATGGATCTTCATGGTATAGATGTCGATTCTTCAGGCAATGTATACGTATCTGATACTGATAATCATCGTATTCAGAAATTTACAAGTGACGGCAAATTCATAACAATGTGGGGTTCTGAAGGCGCAGGTAAAGGTCAATTTAATCGTCCGCATACTCTTGCTGTTGATTCCTCAGATAATGTGTATGTAGCTGATGGGAGAAATGATCGCATCCAAAAGTTTGACAGCAATGGTAACTTTATAACAATGTGGGGTTCTAAGGGTTCAGGTGAAGGTCAATTTGATGACCCAGAAGCTCCTGCTGTTGATTCTTCAGGCAATGTGTATGTATGTGATACAAAAAATCATCGCATCCAAAAGTTTGACAGCAATGGCAAATTCATAACAATGTGGGGTTCTGAAGGCACAGGTGAAGGTCAGTTTGTCCATCAGCATGGTATTGAAGTAGATCCTTCAGGCAATAATGTATATGTGGCAGATCAGGAAAGAAATACTGTCCAAAAGTTTTCTATTGGAGGCAGGTAGATTCTCTTTCTAATGATTTTAGGTGCTTAAAGCATCAAGCTCTTTTGCCTAACTCACTTTATGTGTTTTTTATGCATACCTAACTAATCAACGCATCAACAAAGTTTTTGAGAATCTTCTTTGATACAGACTCGTTGGTCTTTTCTGCCAATTGCTCTATTGAATGCAATCCTTTTAGTTATAATATTTCATCTTTATTATTATTATTAACTTTTGAATCATACTCCTATTGATATTGTATTACTTCTGAAAATAAAATTATAATGCCATTATAATACATATGATCGACATCATTGGCACATTTTTACACTTTCATTACAAAAAATATCTATATGTTCATGTCAAATAGTTATGGCCTTAACAATTGACATGTCAAGGACTGTTAGAATGTGTTCTCTATATCCTGCCCTATACACTACAAAAATTAACGCATATATCAAGTGGTCACGAAGATTTTAATGTCATTCTCTTCGATAACGCAGAAAGTAAAGGTAATGTGAGTATTATTCTGATGAGTTCTTGCAATGAAACCACATTATTATCTGATTACAAATTATGTTAAACAAAATGCATTTGATAAAGAATTATTCATGTGCTATATCTCATACATCTTTTCTATAAATGAACTAGCAGGACGAAAACAGGTGTGATAGGAGAATAATGACGATTATTATAACTGGTTTTGTATAGTAAATACAAAGATCATTAAATAAAAGTTATGGTACAATATTAATGCTTATGAACGAAGGGACATCACCGTCATCACCATCATCACTGCCTTATGAGATTGTAAAAAAAGAAGGAGAAGAACAAGAAAAAACTGGTAGTAAGAAATACGCTACAATGAAAAGAGTTGAGGCATTTATTGCAGCTGAAAAAACAGACAAGGTAGTATCTGCGCTAGAGGCTTTAAACTTACAGGCAACATTTTATGAGTCGAAGGGTATGGGTAAAGGTGAAAAATATAGACTAAGTTATGGCAGAGGAGCAGGAACCACGAAAATGTCATATTCAGTAAGAAATACAGTTGTGACAATAGTAGAAGAGAATAGAGTTGGAGCTGTAGTAGCTGCCATAAGAAGAGAAGCTGCAAAGACTGATAAAACAGGTGCTGGAATAATAGTCATTTCAGCTGTTGAAGACGTATTAAGTATTTAAAAAATTGTGTATGTGTAGAGTCCTTTCCTCACTTCGTAATTTCTTTCTCTCCAAGACGTGATTATCTGGACAGTTGTTGTGCACACATCCTACTATCTAGCAAATTCACAAGATGCAACAAAATGGATATCTTAAACAACAGCTTAGGAGATTTACACTTCTCTGATCCTATCCCAAAATTAGAAAGTAACTTCAGCCATCCTTTACGCTGAAGAAATATCGTTAGTAATCACAATATATCGTGTTACTATTCTCATATTCCTCACTATTTGTTGATATGACGTGTTGCTGTTGTTGTAAGATTATCATAATAAATAGAGAATTTGCAATGATATTCTGCTAGGCTTAAAATACATAAATTTAGAATAGGGATTTGGCACAGTTGTATGATGATCTACGATATACTGTGAATGACTTTTGTATTTCTGTCAATTGATTGACCAAGAAATAGATATAAAAAGGATTTAAAAAGTGTCTTCTTGTTGTTATTCTTGGTTTTCAGGTTTCTCGTTGTCTTCTAGTCGTTGCTGTTGTGGTGGTGGAATCCCTGTTGCTACTGCTGCTGGATCTGCTCCGGTTGTTATTGTATTAGTATTATTAGTGTCTGTCTCTTGTTGTCTTCTCAGAGTAGGATCAGGACTGTTATTTTGCTCATCTGACTGTTGTCGTTGTCGGCGTCTGTGTTTGATTGTTGAATCAACTGTATATCCTTGACCTGCTGCTGTCGTTTGTCCACTGTCTTGTAGCGTTGGTTC
>JALZGI010000590.1 GCA_030861105.1 Thermoproteota archaeon | reverse complement strand
ACATAGGTACTAGCATAGCCTATTGCGTTACCGCCGGCAGGCTTCTTTATATCGATACCAGCAACAAGCTTGGAGTCAGGTATAGTGCTGGCATGATTGGTTACTACAATCGCAGCTCCATATGACTGACCTATCCTCTGAAGACTGCTCATGAACCGGAATAGCTTCTGTAGTTTGGAGGGACGCTCTGATAAGCCTGTATACTCGGTTTTGTAATGTGTTATTGGAGAGTCCACAATTATTAGTTTGATCCTCTTATCCGTACTTTGGGCTAAAACTTCAGGGATTGATTTTTCTGCAACCAATTCCTGCTCCTCACTGTTTAGAGGCTGATATAAGATAATATTTTCAAGAGCCAGATCCCTTTGCTAATCTGTTGTACGAGGTTATTTCTCAATCAGGTCTGTCTGCGGTTCATAATAGGTGCTAGTTTATATAGATTTTGTATTGATAGAATTTGATGCACAGTAAATCAATCGATACTACCAAATTTATAATACAATGGTTACCCTAGACAGACATTCTATATTCTCAACATCTGATAAGCTTAACTGTGTTCCGTGCAGTAAGGCAAAACTTTTCAAGTTACCTGGAACTATATGTTTTATGTTTATACTAGGATTATATTTTGTCAATTGCACGAAGGTAATTTTTTTGTAATAATTGTTTTTTATACACAACATTTTCTCAGTTGCATCTAATTTACTGGTATTAACAGTCCTATCAATAATTCCTGATCCAATGAAGTGATAGTCGGCACTTGATGTCTTCTTCATGAATATTAATTTTAAGCCCCTTGACCATTCTCTTCGGAGCTCAACAAAATACTCTCGATCACTATAAATCCTATTTAATATATCGTCCTTTGTAATTCTTGTAATGATGGCCTGGCCATACTCCAATTATACATTCAGATATTTACCCAAACCCCTATTTAGAGTTCTGTAATTTTTTACATATATTGCAAACCCCGAAAGGTTAATAGTTAAATATTCTGCCACTTTGGACTCGTTAATATCTTGTTTTTTAGATAGTGCTAATGCCTTCGGCCCCGTGGATCTTATTGATAACAGTTTGTTCTATTGTTAGCCAGTTTTTTCATTGAACTGGGATTTAACAACTGATGTTTGGAGGTGGGGAGGGGATTCGAACCCCTATAGATTCGCTAGCTGCGCTGCTACCAGTTTTCTGCAGGCGAACGCATGGCCGCTCTGCCACCCCACCTTGTGATAGTAGGTCGTGTAAAACTTAATTTAAGCATTAAGCAGTGTCCTTGATTCAGATTATCAACATCAAGAGGGCTAAGTAGCATTGTTTACTATGATGAGCTGATAGTCGTATCTATCCCTTACATTTTATGCAAAGCATCGATACCAAGTAAATCCAGTACCTTGTTGAGCACTATACTAAAGGCACTAACCAGGATAAGTCTTGACAACCTTGTTTCGGTATGTTTCTCCTTTAATATGGGGATCTTCTCGTAATAGAGATTGAATAAAGTTGCTAGTTCGTATGCATATCTAGCCAGAGCCTTGGGATTCAGATTTACAACAGCTTCCTCTACGATAAGATCTAATTTTGATAATAGCTTGATAAGATCCTCTTCATAACTTGTACGCAGTAAGACAAAATTGGCTTTTCCGAATGATCGAAAATCCTGCCCCGATTTCTCTATGAGCCTTTGGGATCGTGCATACGAATATTGCAGGTAGGGTCCAGTTTCCCCCTCCAAGCTTAGAGATTCAACAATATCAAAAGGTATTATCTTGTTCAAATCATGTTTTATCATATAAAACCTTATAGAGGATACGGCAATTTTTTCTGCTATTTCATTTATCGATTCATCCGCTAATCTTGGGTTCCTTTTCATCACTTCATCATAAGCTTTTTCATGTAGTTTGTCCAAAACAAAGTCAGCATTTACGTTTATTCCCCTCCTTCCTGACATATGGATAAACTCTCTACCTCCTAGGTCGAGCCCAAGCATTTTAGCAGTTTGGGAGTTTAGAGTAACAGCCTCATATCCTAGATGAAAATAGTTTCTAGTGAAATCCTCCTTGATGTTTGTACTATCATTGGATATTCCAGATCTTAGATAAAATAAAATTCGAGATACTATCTTCTGAAGTCTGGATTGCCTAGAATCAATAATGGTAATAGTCATGTCTCGAGATTGAAAGTCATGTGGCTCGCTTCGATTATGAATTGGGTTATGTAACTTTGTAGACCAGAGAACCGAGCCATCCCATTGCTCTCCAAATTTGCTATACGAAAAGGGATCGTCAACCAGACCCGTCTTCCACGCCGCATAAGGAATATCTTTTGCAATATAGGTTGAAGTGCCATCGCTCCTCACTATTACTTTTTCTGGTTCTTCTAGATTGTTGTCTAGGTCAGTATTTCCATTTCCCAGTCTTATTATCCAACAGTCCTTATTTTTCCCTTCCCTCTCCTTAATTATAAGACCTCGGTTCTTCAGCAAGTCTAATGTATTAGACCATAAACCAGACGAAACAATATGACTCTCAAAGTTCAAAAGGTCATATCGTGCTTTAATTCTCCAACATGTTTTTAATTGTTCCGTTAGCACCAATTTGGTAATATGACCTGCAAATTTTGCGATAGTTGATTTTGTTTCTTCAATTTCCTTTAGTACGCATTTTCTTTTCTCTTGCAGTGAAGGATCCATTTCGTACATTTTGTTAATCTTTGTATAGATTTCATCACCACAGTATTGATCAAATTTCATAGCTGAATGGCTACGGTCAACTTTTGGTTCCATTGGAAACCCAGCGAAGATGAATCCAACAACAATGTCTGCGACCTGCAGTCCTGAGTCGTCAATGTAGTTTAAGACACTAACTTTATGGTTAGTGGCCTTTAGCATTCTATAAATTGTATCGCCAAGAATTACATTTCGTAGATGACCCACATGGAGAGCCTTGTTGGGATTGACACTTGTATGTTCGAGTATTACATGCTTACCCTTTCCTATGTCGGCAAAGCCATAGCCTGAATTCGTTATTATCTTAGTTAGAGTTGAGATGGCAAGAGCGGCAAAATTCACTCGGAAATTTATGTAGCCTGCAGGATGAGCCTCGGCTGAGACTAGCATTTCGGCCCCAGGCCACGTCGATTGAAATTTTTGATCCCTTGCATATTCCTTTATGTAGGGACCTAGTTGTTTCTCGACCAGCTCTTTGGCTATATCATATGGACTTCTCCCGATTCTCTTACTTAATTTAAAAGCAACGTTGCAAGTAATATCTCCGAGTTCTTTCCTTGGAGCCTCGGAAACATTGATGTCTCCTTCATTTGCCGCCCATTCCTCCTGAAAATATCCAAGGTTTTTAACCGCTGACAAAACTAACTCACGAACGTTATCAATCAGGCTCCTAAATGTCAATTCAGTTCACAGAACCTGATAGAAAAGCCCCTACTACAAATTCGACCGCTTCCACGGCACCTTCTCCCTGCCTTCCTTTAACCACGTGGTTTGCTTTGGCTTTGACATGATCCTTCGCATGATTTAGAGCAATACTGTAACCACATATGTTAAACATAGGTATATCAGTCTCGCTGTCCCCTATAGCAACTGTAAATGCAGGATCAATTTTTAGGATCCTTAGTGCTCTCCTCAGACCTACTGACTTATCTATACCTTTTTCGTTTATATGAAAGGCATATTGGCTATCTGAGAGGTACAAGTCTAATTTGCTGTCCTCCAGGACCTTTTGTCCCTTCTCGATATCGAATGTGCGGCATAAAACAACTTCACTAAGTCTATCAAAAGCAGGTTTCAATTTTATATCAGCAAATTTCTCTCTTAGCACTTCAAAGCCCTTCATACAGTTTTCTTTATTTGCAAATGTAATGTGTTGTTGTGGTCCTGTCATCACAGTACCGCCATTTTCTCCCACTGCAACCTTTGTTGTTCCGCCAAATACAGACAAAATGTATGCCTCTGTCGACGATCTTCCTGTAACGAAGATAACCCTGCAACCGACTTTCTCAAGATACCTTAAACTGGTTAGGGCCTCCAGGTGTATTGTTCCTCCCCCATTATCTGTTAATGTTCCATCGATATCAATAGCTAGAGCCTTGACAATGTCCAAGTATGTGTCTCCTCCAAATCTCCTCCAAATATTCTTAGTATATATAGATTAATTATTGAGTTAGATGGAAATGAGTTATCAATCTGTGCATCTAAGGGTTTCTGCGTAACCTGCTGCTCACCATATTTAACCTGCACTGAACGAGACCCATAATTTGTACCTACCGTTATATATGGTAACAACATAAATTGATTCTGAATCTGTGGGTCCGTTGCCCAGCTAGGACAGGGTGCTGATTTGTCTGAGGATCGCAAAGCATAAGCCTCCGAAGCCAGTTGTCGTGGGATCGA
>JALZGI010000291.1 GCA_030861105.1 Thermoproteota archaeon | reverse complement strand
TCCCTTGATAGAATATTTCTACTCATTGGATCATTGATATCCTCTTTCCAATCAAACAACACTGCACTGGGAATATGACCTAGCTGATAGTTGGCCCTGGGATCGTAATCTACCTCTGCAATTCTCACATTTGTTTCCTTAAGGTGGTCTTCGACCCATTGGGTATCCACTAAAACCTCTGGATGTGCATATTCCATATTGGTGTTATGAGAAGCGTGTATATATATTAGGTTTTACGTTGTAGACCTAACGAGGCGGCGGCCTCTCGTTCCACCCTAGGTGGCGGTATGACTTTCGTGTTCATACGTCTAATGCACATTGCTGGAGGCATAAACCTAGTCGTTCTGATTCATGTTAGTCTTGTTCCTTGCTATGGAATCAAAGGAATCTAGCTCATAGTGAACATAGCGCCTTTGTTTCAGAGGCTACCGGAACAAAGATCAAAAATCGAAGCTTAAGCACGTAAGGAGTCTTATAGTGCTCCTAATATCTCCCTTTGCCCATTAGCCTACCTGTGTAGGACTTATAGATGATGGAGTTGAAAGTGTCCTATATACCCCGGAGGGCTGCTTTATCCAGATCGTCAAGAACAAGGCACTGCTAAGCCCAAAGAACTGTCCTCAAATAAAAATAAACCTAAGCCAATCTGAGGTTAGCAGTCATCATAGCCAAACTCGAACTTAGATAAACCTCCCGTTAGGGTCACACATGCATAACATCACGGATTCTTAATATACCTATAAGCGTGGCGGTCCCGGTTCTGTAGTACGACTATTCTCGATATATCGCTTTCATCCATTATAGCAAACTTGTGAAGTCTTGTTGCTAAATTTTGTGCAGTATTTCTTACCTCGTCCATTTCCAGCATGTTGCTCTTCTCTAAACGCTGCGTTGACATCCCAATATGCATGTAAGATTTTATCTCCACGAAATGCGGATTTGCCCTGGAGATGAGTCGGGCAAAGTCGTCTATGAAGTTTATTTCTTCATTATAACCTCTAATCATTGTCATTCGGAGAACCGTTCTGGTCCTAACAGTTGCTAAAAAGTCTAAACTTTCCTTCCATCTTTCCCACGAGTCCCTCTGGCGAGGCCGGTTAATTAAATAAAACATTTTTCGGTTGGCTGCATTTGTCGAAAGGTAAAGCTGAGTAGGAAGTGCGTCTTCATCGGCGAGCCGCTTAAGCATTTGAGGTTCCTGGCCGTTAGTAACTAGGAAAATAGATTCGGTGGCCCTGAGACTTTTCAAATATTTGATCAGTTGAGGTAATTTTGGATACATGGTTGGTTCCCCGGACAGTGATATAGCATAATGGGTGGGTGTCAAACTCTCATCCAGCTTTCTCGCATCGTTTCTATCGTTGCCATAGAATCCAGAGAGGAGGCGCGCTCTTTCCTTCATCAACTCGTGAACTATAACATCAGGTTCATCCACAAGGTCCTCCGGCATGTGTAGGGTGTCATAGAACTCGGTTGGACGCCAGCAATAAATGCATCTATTTTCGCAATTCAGCGCTGTCGGAGTCATTTCCATACATCGATGAGTCGAAATCCCATAGAATTTGTGCTTGTAGCAATTTCCTTCATTTGCAAACGATTTCTTAGTCCAGTGGCATAGTTCTACGGCCGAATGGTTGTATACACCGTATTTTGCCTTCTGCAATTTTGATTTTGTAGAGGAAGATATCTGTATTAAATTGTCATTCTCAGAATGGGAAACGTACTCGTTGGAGCAGCTCATTTGTAGATAGAAAGCTGTGAGGCCAGGTGATTTAAAGTTTCCAATCCGGATAAATGATTAGTAGCTAGTAAACCAGAGCACTAATAAAAGTAATATATGACCCCCGGATTTGTGCAATGGTAGCATACATCCATCAGGACATATTGCATTGTTTTGATGCGATTAAGTTGTGACGATACAAAAGAAAAGAGAAAACGATCAAACGGGGCTAGTCCGTATAAATAATCTTGGGAATGGAGGTTATAGATTTTAGTAGATCTCTATTGGCTAAAAGGTAATGAAGGTAGATACAGCGGAAATCATGACTTTGGGGCTCAGCCTCGTGGGCTGGAAAAGGATGCCGCCCGACAGTGCAGTGCATGTCAATGGTCGAGACATTCGAAAGGCGCTTATATCAGTGGACGTCGGCCCTGCAGAGTTGCTGCTTGCCAAGCACATGAAATGTGATGCTGTCATCGCTCATCACCCAATAGGGGTAGCCTCTATCAACTTTCACAGGGTGTTTGACAGACATGTAGAGTATATGGAGAAAAACGGAATTCAAAAGAGCGCCGCGCGGGATGCCGTCAGAGCCCTGAAACTAAGAGCACAAATTAGATCCCACGCTAACATCTACAGGCAAACAGTAGATACCGCAAAGTTGTTGCAAATCGCTCTAGTTAACATTCACCAACCCTGTGATGAATTCATGCGTAGAATCATTTGGGCAAAGGTAAAATCCGTCAAGAGCACTGACAAGGTTTCAAAGCTTCTGCAAATCGTACGAGAGATTCCCGAATTTAGGTATGCTGTCAATAGACCTTTGGTAGCTTTAGGTAGTGTACGCAATAGTGTTGGTCGAGCCGTTCTGGTTTTGGCGGCTGGAACCAACGGAGGCTACCGAATTGCAAAGTTATATTACGAGAATGGTATAACGACGGTTATCTATCTCCACGTTGACCCAGGAGAGGCAGCGAAGCTGAGGTCTGAGAAGACAAAAGGAAACCTTGTTATCTTAGGACACTTAGCCGGAGATTCAATTGGACTGAACGCCTTGGCTGAAAGGCTAGAGCGACGCGGAGTGCAAACAGTTCGACTAGGTATAATTTCAGGCTGCTACAGGAAAAAAAGGAAAACGCAATGTACTACATAGGGGACGTTACAAAAC
>JALZGI010000582.1 GCA_030861105.1 Thermoproteota archaeon | reverse complement strand
TCTAGTTACTATGATGCCGAACTTACTACTGCCCCTGAAGTGTTTTGTGAACGTTGTGGAATGCAGTTAAGGTCTAATCCACATTGCTGTAGGATATACAAGGAGAAAGTCAGAGCTAAGACACTGGGTCTAGGATTTAGATATGACACAGATGAAAGATGGTCTTTGCCTAATCCAACTGGATTGCAGGGAGTTTTTGAAGGGATATTGTCCTCCTCATTTTAAAAATATGAGAGATGCTGTTGACGCATTGGCAAAAAGGAAATTTGGAGAAGGTGGAGTATACAATCCAAATACGCCTGGGGCATGGAGTGATAGTCCTAAAGTAAGAGGAAGTGCAGTTCCTTACACTGAGGAATTCAAAGAATGTGTAGCCTTACAAGCCCAATACATTTACGACACATATGGCAAGTTCCCAGCGACTATTCAAAGCATTTTTTGTTTTATGTATGTTCAGGCTCAGCATTTAGACTTGGACTTTTATGATCACTATTTTAAACCTGGAGCATATTTGACAACCCACAAAGAACATATGAAAAAATGGCATTCGACAGCATAAAGAGCTTGTAAGTGTTTGTGTGAGCAGCCCATTTTTAACCTGATTTACACTGGGCTGGATGAAAATGATAACACAATAAATGCCGGAAAATGGGATCCCATAGAGGAATATAATGCAATGTTGGATGATTTTGAAATGGTGGCTGATTATAATACTGCCAATTTTACATTTTCTGACGGAAAATTTGTTAAGACAAAAAGGCTAGAACACCTTTAAACAGTCAATAGTTTTACATTTTTTCAGACATCTCTATATTGATGTCTCTTTCTCTTTCCTGTATTAGTTCTTCAAACCACATCCATTTTCGCTTTGATATATTTTTCTTATTTCTGTAAAGGGCTCAATCGAAGCCAAAATATCCTAGAACTGTTTCTGCATCAATAATGATTAAGGCTAGTGATTATTATCAAAGGCTACTTTGTAGTTCTTATCACTTTTTATGGCCATAGCTGTCTGAAACTTTGCTAACATCATTTTTATCCATACATGACATAGCCCATATCAGCACTACAGAATGGTTGATGCCCTCAACCGCACTATCACAACATATATCCACGGACAATTTGTAAAGTTGAGGAGAATGCTTCTGTTACGTATGCTGTAAATCTTTTACATGCTGCTTCTAACTTCTCAACTGCTCTCATGTGACTATTGCTGTAAATATGAATCCCTTTTCTTGATGAAACTTACCTGCCCGTTTACCTCAAGATATGATAGTTTTACTTCAGAGATATCTTCAATTCCATGAATACGCATGTATGACTCAAATTCCCTGTCATCGATTCTGGCTTTGTGTAAGCCATTGTCAACCATTTGTCCATCCTTTACTAGAAGTATTGCTTCAGGAACTGTAAGTTTGCTAAATCTGTGGCTTTTCATGGTAAAGTAATCAAAGACCTTAAACAGAATAACCACGATTATTATTGCAGTAAATGCTTGTGGTATTGATATTTCCTCTTCGTAAATCATGGGATCTCCAACGGCAGATCCTAATCCGACCAGTATAATTAACTCAAATGTTGTTAACTGTCCCAGTCCTTTATTGCCGAGCCAACGTATGATGAAGAGAATTAGGAAGGTAACAATAATAGTTCTCACTATTATTGACAGAATCAAATTATATTCTGCATTGAATGCATTTCCTAAAATGTTTAGAAGAAAGTATTCAAAACTTATTACAAATGTCATCTAATGCATCTACTTTTATGATTAGAATAATAGTGACATTGTAAAAGATCGTTAATGAGTCACTAAAAAATTGTGTTTTGATATAAATAACTTTCAACGCACAATAGGCTGTCACCGGACATTCGGGTTTATGTTCCTTTTTCCTGAATTGCCTCGGTTGTAGTAGGCCAATCGCATTATTAAGTTGGTAAGAAATATTGCAGAAGGTGCGAATGTTATTTTATTACTCCTAAAGTGTTCTGTGAATGTTGTGGAATGCAGCTAAGAGCTAACCCACGTCGTGGAAGAGTGTACAAGGAAAAGGTCAGAGCGAGGAAAAAACTGATTGCTATAGTATAATTTGTCTACGGGGCTTGACAAAAGCAACTTGGTTTATTGATCAGTATTCTTTTGTTAGTCGGTTTGTGAATTTACTATGCATCGAGTACAGTATAGAGGATAGACATATGTGATAAGTCTCTTTGGAGACCAAAGTGCACTTGAGAAGATAACCCTAGACATTTACTTAACATTGGCATTACTCATGCTTCCATGGCCTTACGCTGTTTTCTAATACGAATATGTATTACTTCGTTTATTTTCCGTATGAGTTGTTCAGTGCCTGCTGGTTTGTCAATAATACATGATTCTTTGTCTCTTTCTATTTCATCAGTTATGTCTGGATGCTCCACCCGGTATTCACTAAGATCATTAACGGCAGTAAGAAAACATATGTCAACATTTCTGTCTAACAGTTTTATCCTTCTATACAACTCAAGGCCATCCATTTTGGGCATTCTTATATCCAGAATAACGAGATCATATTTACCTGGTCTGAACCCAGACAATGCAAGTTGAGGATCCGTAAACCCTTCGACTTCAAATAGTTCAGTATCTTCTAAAACTTCTCTCAAACAAAAGACAACATCATGTTCGTCATCAACGGTCATGATTCTTTTTTTTCTCTCATCTTGGTGTTGTGTTTGTGATACGTGTGTTACAGAATTATTCATCGCGAAGTGACCTTATTTTGTATTGAACCTGATCTACAGATAATATAAGCGGTGTCCTCTCTACAGCCTATAAATTGATTTTTTTCCATCGTTTAGAACCATCACTATCCAATAAGAAGGGCGAAGCATAAATGTTCTAAATCTAGATCCTAGTATATAATTTCAGAATTACGCATTAGAATGTGGACAGCAGAAATATGATTAGGAGAAGGACAAAAGCATACCCGGGGAGAGCTGGGTTTTGGCATACACGTTCCATCGTCCCCTGTTTCAGGATTCATCAGAATCATTGCGTATGGCACAAATATTTCAATGACAAAAATGATAGAAAACCTAATCGAATATTCAATATTAAGCCATATCTATTCTCCAAGATTGGGATATTACAAGAATATTATCCACATTTAACAATATTTTTATTCTAGCGCTATAATTAGGGTTTATGTCCTTTGAAATAAAAGGAAAACTAGTAGATCCGACCTCTTCACCGCCAACACCGTTGTCGAACTATATAATCAAGGTTTTTGATCAGGATCCCTTTCCAGGAGCGGTGGATGATGATGAGATAGGAAAAGCAGTTACGCTAGAAGACGGTTCCTTTAGAGTCAAATTCAAACCATCTGATTTCCGAGAGTTTTGGGACCCAAGTGATCCTCACATATATTTTCAGATCACAAACCTGGATGGCGTTACAAAAACGACTAGTGTGGTAACATCTCCTTATACTCCATTTACAAATCCTTCAGAAGTAAATGAATGTGAGGCTATAGTTATAGGGTCAGGGTTTGGAGGGACCATTACCTCTTTGTCCTTGGTAAACAAATATGTAAAGGATGCCAAAGACAATCCTGAAGCAGATAAAAAGAAAATAGTGATTCTAGAAAGAGGCCAATGGTGGGTCAGCCATGAATTACCGTTAAGTCGAGACTCTCATGAGTTTAGTGAAAAACCAGAAGTGAAAATAGGCATACGAGAATTTTTGGAATCCAATAATTTACCATATAATACTTGGCCATATCCAGATAACATAAATGGATTATCCCAAATGGTAAACAATCTGCACAATAAAAACAACAGGCGTGGATTATTAAATTACAGGATCTCAGCCAAAGTCCATACACTTACAGCTAGTGGAGTCGGTGGGGGGTCACTAATCTATACCAATGTTACCGAAGAACCATATAAAAGTGTAATTGACTCCTGGGAGACCAAACTGAATATAGGTATAAACTATGCGAATCTTACTCCTTTTTTCAAATGGCTCGTGGATTTCTTGGGGTGAATAAAATTGTAACTAATTCCTCTATGGGGGATGTTAAGCTGCCAAGATCTAAAGCATTTCATGATGCAGCAAAAAAAATGAAAGATGAATTACCGTCAGGAACAATAACCAACGAGACAACATTTGATCCAGCCACGGCGGGTAAACTGAATGAAGACATTTTTGCTGCCGACCTATCCATAACTGACATACCATACAGAAAGGATGATTATTCCTTATTTATGAAGCGAAATCCCCTCTATGATCAGGCTC
>JALZGI010000579.1 GCA_030861105.1 Thermoproteota archaeon | reverse complement strand
AAGCAATGAATGTGGTGGTAGCTCAACTTGCAGTAATGAAGGAAGTAACCAAGTCGACGTATTTGAACCTCAAAATTCAGTAGACGATGACGAATTCGACTTTGGCTCCGACTCTAGCTTAGACATTATTCAGAGCATAGAGCAGAGCAATGAATGCAATAATGAGGCTAGTTGTAGGAATGAAGCAAATAATGAAGCGAATGTATTTGGTTCTTCTTCAGCTGCAGATGACGATGAAGACTTTGATGATTTTGGTTCTGATGTAGACATTAGTCAGAGCATAGAGCAGAGCAACACGTGCAGTGGTGAAGCTACATGCAGCAACTTTGCAAGGAATGTAGCTAACATAAGCTAGAGGAATCATGTCCGCCAATAATTATAAACAACTATTGCTTTGGAGTATAATTATAGGCTCTATCATATTTTTTGGCAATCATCTATCATCCTATGCACAGGAACTAACAGAAAAAACGGATGAGCAACAAGAAGCTACAGGACAGGAAATACAGGAAGAACTAGAAGAGGACAATATTGTTTATTCTTTGGTGGAATGACAAAGCCCCTTTCAATTAATTCAAAACAATTTCTATTACCTCTTAAACGATTCATGTTCATGATCTCTTTCTAGGCTGGGTCTAATGATTTGATAGTATTTGCTGCATTTCCTTGCATAGCATAACCCATACCTGTTGTCTCGTTCTATAATTACCCTCAGACCGCCAACCTTACTTTAGCAATTTCTAAATTAGTAAGCGTGCTTTATAAGGGTTAAATTTGAATTTATTATTAATAGCAACTATATCTGACTTAACACTGTAACACTGGGATACATTGAAGTAAGTATAGGACATATCTAATAATGATTATTATATGTATATTCCCCTACTATCGATTCATGTTTGATACTAAATTATTCCCTGTCATTTATTGATATTCTTATCAAATCAGATCCAACAGATTACATTTCAAGAGAATCAAGATGGGAAATTTATTCGATAAAGACGATAACATCCTGAGTAATAAGATGTTATTTTTGTTTCATATTATTAATTCGTTTCAGAACTTTAATGAATCCTAGCGATAAAAATTGACCCCCAGATAAACAGTACATCAGCTATTGATTTTCCTCCAATTTTTTATTCTAGGTATGACATATTCTTTCCTTTCCAATAGATTATAAGTCCATTCTATATCCGAAAGTAACTTCATTCCTCGTTTAGTAAGTGAATATCTTCCATTGTTTACTTCACTTATTAATCCTTTGGCAAGCAATTTCCAAATCATTGGATAAATATATCCTGGTGAAGGCTTCCACTTACCTTCGCTTTGTTCAGTGGCCATGTCGACAATTTCCTTAGCTGTAATCATAGGATGTTGTTTTATGAATTGTAATATGTATCGTCTGGAAAATCCTCTTGGGATTGAATTCCCTATTTTCGATAGTAAGTAAAATAGCATCCCATATCACTAGTAATATCACTAGCAACTTATTAAGGTATCCAAGTCTAGATACATCATACAGAACTCTATTTACCTCTTTTACGCAAGGCGGTTTGCTTATCTGAATCACAATTTCACATTCAGGACTCCTTAGCTAACCTTGACTACTCAATGATAATTTGAGCGACCCGAAATTATTGACCATAATTCCTCTGCAGCCAAAAATATCATTAACCATGAAACCTGAAGAGAAAATTATGAATGATTATCTGACAGTAACTCTACATTTTAAACCCACTTAGGTAACTATGCCTCTCAAGAAATTCATTATACTTGTCAAATGATTCGTTAATAGATCTCATCATTTCTGGATTATTCTTTACCTCCTGTAACTGTACAATAATATGTTTTAATACATTAATTTGGCTCTGCCTTGCTGCCTCTCCCATTACTGACATTTGTAGAAACGAAAGTATAGAATATGTTGTTAGGGTATGATTTCTTAGTATATCATTAGCCAATCGCTTATACTCAGAAACTTCTGCTGCTCCTGATAATTTCTGAAGTTCCTGGTTCTTTCTAATTAAGATAGACTTCTTCTCCTCAAACATTTTAATCATGGCATTAAATGGGTCACTACTAGTTGACATATATTGGATATTAGATACACAATATATATAAAATAGAAACCTTGTCCAGTCAGTTTGCAGCAGGAATTCCATCAATGACGTCATTTCCTTGTATCAGTCACTAAGCATATCAACCTGTAACTTTTGACGATTTCCTTAGAATCTCGTAAAGATGGGCCTGGTTTCTATTGCTTACCCCTTACTGATCTCTAGTCTGGGCTTTATCAATCTTGGATTGCTTTTCATAGGAATTGCAAGAATCATCCATGGTCTTACGGACAAGAACATTTCAAAATGGATTAAAGGCTCCCTTGTGGGAGTAGGTGTATTATCATTGGCTGTATCATTTATGGTCTTTGAATATCCAGCATTAGGGGTATTGCTTTTAACGCTAGTATTAGGGATAAACCTTCTAATAATAGGGGCACAAAGCACTGCATATGCAATATCTGGCCATAGAAAGTATCCAACTGCTACCAGCGCCACTACTACAACTTCTAGGTAAAGCCTGACAATGAAAACCAATAGGACTGCCTATACCTTAGTCATAGATAGTATCGGATGTTGAACAATATGCAAAATAGCAACAAGTGTAGCAGCTGTGACCTAACAATCTATCCTAACTTTCTAGGATATCACAAATGTGGTTATGCTAATTGTCCTGTTTGTAAGACGGCTATCACAAATTCAGGATACTGGCATCACATCAATTCACATCCAGGACATGAGAATGATAGTCCCCCTCTACCAAAGATAAATTCAAATTTCGATACCAGGAGACGGTAAGGAAAATCAGAAAGAGATTCAAAAACTGTCTCATTATTTATGCAAACTTCTGATATTTTGCATGAAACCTTATTTTACGACTTTTATTAATATTTAACATGCCCATAATTACTGTGGCAATGTATAGTGGTAGAAGTCAAAGGGATAAAGATAGGCTTGCTGAGGCAATCACTGAAGATGTAGTAAATATACTAAAAGTGGAGAAAAAGGATGTCGTAATAGTGTTTCAAGAAGCTTCCCATGGAAACTGGTATGCTTCTGGAATCCGTCTTTAAGCAAAAACAACAGACTAGTTGTAGAGAACAGCCTGTTTTAATTACCTACCAGTAGCAAATCCCCTGTAGGGAACGGTCTCTTTTCTTCTATCCTGAGATAAAACTGTTTTACACTGCACTAACATCTTAAACAGAAAATGTAAGAGAAGTCAATAACAACAAACCGTTTTCACTACTACTTTCTCTCTGTTGATATCTTTGTTGCCTTAACCTGAATAAATAATTGATATCCGATACCTTGAACTGAAATTATCAAAAACTGAAGACTATTTCCGGCTAGTATAGCGAATTAACGTAACTACGTTCAAGGATTCTTCAGTAGGCTCCGGAGAATCTTGACCTTGGTAGTCATTCCTATCCTAGATCGGTGCTCACTGCTATTCCCTTTCAGCTGGCAGTTTGGCCTACTAATCTTGAGAAGGTAACATCACAACAGGTAGGTGTATAAGTGTATGGGTCTTTACCCACACAACACTCCACAAGTTATGAGGTCGTGGTTCGCTATTCCTGGCCGGACATGTTATATTATGCGTATCAACTATAAAGGCTTTTAAATCGATCAAGTGGCCAACAATTGTAAATCCTTTAATCTTTAACTGTAATCACGCAAAACACGTACTGATCTCCAAATTTTCTGATAGAACTGAGTGTAACTTATCTGCGCCATAAGTCTTCATCTTCTAACAACTACCCCCTTCTAACAACTATAATAGTGATAACTGCTATTGTATTATATATGGATGAAAGAAAAGTGACTACCTAGGATGCCGATGCTAATGTTACAGTGTAAAAGCTGTGGTGAAGTCTTTGGTGGCCTTTATGTTCCTGAAGGAAGTACTGAGGATTTTAAGACTAATGCTACAAAAGACAGTACTTCTCATACATGCTCTAGAAGGCACACCAATGAATATGTTCCCGCTGATTATATGGACTGGTCTTGATCCGTGGAGAATCTAACTAAAGTAATCCTCGTAACATATCCAGATAGTTTTAGGCTAGAAGAAGCAAAGAGCCTAGTGGAGTCATTGCCAGGAACTAAAATTATAAGAATCTTTACTCAGAAATATCTGGATCATTCTAAATATGGCATGGGCGCTGGTAAGGCTGAGGAAATTAAGAACTTTGTGAAGGAATCTGAATCTGATATAGTCCAACGAATGATCGTTGACGAACACTTGACAACAAAACAGATACACAATTTAGAGAAGCTAGCAGAAATACAAGTAATAGATAGGGAAAGACTAATACTAAATATATTTTCTTCAAGGGCTACTACAACTGAATCAAAACTTCAAATTCAACTCGCTGAAATAAAATATCAATTTCCCCGTGTCAGAGAAACCTCAAAGATAAACTCAGGTAGCGAAAGGCCGGGAAAAGGCGGCATGGGAGAATATGTTGTAGATGTAAAGCTACGAGAACTAAAAAGACAAATGTCGTTTACCCAACAAAAATTGGAATATGCTCATAAAAAACGGGATCTTTATCATAGACAACGAATGGAAACAGACCTACCTGTAGTTTCTCTTGTCGGCTATACCAGTTCAGGAAAAACCACCTTGTTTAATTTACTTACAGAATCCAATAAAGAGACATCAGATGATTTATTCACAACACTTTCGACAACTACCAGATCGTTAAAAATTAATAGTAACATAAAAGTCTTGCTTGTAGATACTGTTGGATTTATCAGTAGACTACCACACTATATGATAGATGCTTTTAAGTCAACATTAGAAGAGTCACTTGGCGCAGATCTGATTTTGCTACTCATTGACTCTTCAGAGACAATGGAAGATATTAGAATAAAATACGGGAGCTGCTGGAGCATCCTAGAAGAGCTAAAGGTGGATAAATCCAAGGTTCTAGTAATCTTGACCAAATACGATGACGAGAATATGCACTCAGAAAAGATAAGAGAAATTGCAAAGGACTTGGAAATAACCAATCCTATGGTCATATCCTCCAAAGGTGGATATGGGATTCACAAATTAAAGACCATGATAGGTCAGGTGTTGTCTCCACACCATCACCTCCATTCAATGACAACAACAAAAACTAGAAATTGATATAACGATATACTGAGGCTATTTTACCCCTCAACACAGACAAGGAAATTCTAGTGATAATGAATGATGTAAGATGGAATATCATAGTTAAAATTTC
>JALZGI010000578.1 GCA_030861105.1 Thermoproteota archaeon | reverse complement strand
AGTCTATCATATAAAGATAATCACGAGGCAAATAGTATCTATCCATATAGTTGATAAAGAATAGTACATGAACTGATACAAAATTCGAGCCAACATAAGATATTGTTTGGTTCTTCTTTTTATTAATAATTAAGCATGTTATTTTTTTCTAGCAGATATAAGAAAAAATAAACGAGATCGAATCCAAATAAAGGTTTGGGGGAGCGATGATATCGTAGTACTGTACTAAATAGGCAATAATTCAACTATAGTGTTAAGCCCTCTTTCTCATCCATTTATTTCCCTTCTTCATGTAATCCCTTTTTACTGCGGCCCATGCTGCTTTGTGTGCCACCTGTTCAGCACTTTGACTTTTTCCACCGCGCCTTTTTTCTGGATTTTTATATTGCTTTATTGCATTTGAATGTACTTTTTTGTATATATGCTGTGCATGTTGTGGTAGAGTATCAATCTGTTTTCTTGTCCTAGCAGAAAGTTGTAAGCCTCTTGCTCTTCTTTGTTTACTTCTTCCTCTTGTTTTCCTAGTTGAGGTAGACCTTCTTTTTGTTATACTAGGCATTTACTTAATAGTAACATAATGAAATAAAAGTATATTCACTCCTACACTTTAAGCCCTTCGTGTTTATGGCTACTTTAGACTATGGTATGCGCTTAAAGAAGATATACAGATTGAACAAAAATGTGATATCAGCTTAATTATTCAGAATTAGTAATTTCTGCACCCCATATCACACTGAAACATCGGATCCGGTCTTTTTATATTTTTGTAATGCTTTAGTGATGAAAACTATATCTTCAATACTTTTTACAAACTTTTGAAGTCGGATTACATCTTTAGAATTCTTACTTTTGGACATCAGGAAATCTGTTGATAGTTAGTTACTTCTGGATTCTCACTGTTAAATATCTAAACTTATCATAGAAGAGTGTTCTCAGTATATTACCACCATACAACCATCTGTCTTTTGGCTTAACAAAGATAGCACTAATTATGATTTGTCCTTTTTCTGATTTTGACCTGATGATGATGATGAAGAGGAAGTAGCGAAACTATATTCGATGTCACAATATAGCCTTTTTTGTTATTTAAGGTAATACGACTATGAAAGTAAGAAAACAAGGAAATCCTTAGCCAAGATGAATTATGAATTCGGAGGAGAAAATTATGAATGATTATTTGAATACAATTCTACACTCTAAATTCACTTAAGTAACTATACCTCTCAAGATATTTATTATACTTGTCAAATTCTTTGTTAATGTATCTTAACATTTCTGGATTATTCTTTACCTCCTCTAGCTGAACAACAATATCTTTTAGTAGAGTAATCTGACTCTGCCTTGCTATCTCTCCTATTACTGACATTTGTAAAAAAGAGAGTATAGAATATATTGTAAGAGTATGATTTTTTAGTATATCTTTGGCCAATTGTTTATACTCAGATATTCTGCTGATTCTGATAATTTCTGAAGTTCTTGGTTCATTCTGATCAAGATAGATTTCTTTATCCTCAAATATTTTAATCATAGCATCAAATGGGCCACTGTTTGTTGACATATGTGGGGTGTTAAAAGCAAACTAATATAGAATAATTCTAGGTCCACATTACACACTTTTATCTTCCTGTATCCTTACTACGATAACAAGATCATTGGTCACATTCGACAGAAAGTCATTGAAAAATATGGCAGGTAAAATATGTGAGACTCTAATTCCTATAAAACATGAATACTATATGGGAAAGAGAGGTAAAGAGATAGCAATTTGTACTTTATCAAGTATTCAATTGCTGGAAGATATCTGCAAATCCTCTGAGATAATGGATAAAATCTTAATTGTAGGTAGATTGCTTTCAGAAAATAAAGGAATTGATGCTATTATCAAATTTACCTTAACCCATCCTGAATTGCACTACCTAGTAATATGTGGCAAAGAAGTAAGGGGACATAAGGCTGGCCAAGCATTGCTATCGCTTTATGAAAATGGAATAAATAACAATAATACTAATAGCAGGACTATTATTGGTGCTAAAGGCCCATATCCAGTATTGACATCTTCTTATGAAGATATCGTTGCATTTAGAAAACAGATAAGGAGGATCTATGATCTTATAGGTATCGATGATATTGAGCAAATAAAGAGGCAGCTAATAAGTAACTGAAAACATGCATACAGTAGTATACAAATTTTAAAAAGGAATAAAGCACCATATTATCTTTTATTAGGCATTACCAATGAGGATTATATTTTTGAAGGTAATCTTTCCCTTTATTTGTTATAGCATATTCTCCAACTACATTTACCACAAGAAGTTTTAGTTCTGTGAGAAGATTCATCCATATTCTAACCAGCTGCTCATCATTATCAAATCGTTGTATTAAATACTCCTCATTTTTTCCTTCAGATAAACATTTCAAAATGAACAGTGCAGACTGCATCTCGGACAGGTTACCTACATAGGAATTTTTTGTCGTCCCCGTTTTCCCCCTCTCAATTACTTAACTCTGCAATTTACCATCAATACTGAATAATAATAGACTATTCATGTAATATTTTTTATATAATATTGGATTACAAAGCTTTCAGTCAATCTGCTTTTGGATATCAGACACAGGATGAGATAACCAATAAAATTACATTATCTTCTTAAGTTATCGATCGATCATGTTTGAAATATCATGCGCTTTGAACATGGATCTCTAGGATCACGTAAGCATGATTCAAGGAGCTTATTTAAGGCATCGACATTCTTTGGGTTATTTTTGATCCTTGCAATATTATATATGATACATACGGTTGACAATGCATTAGGACAATCTGCAGAGGCGACTGAAGAAAATAACATTAAGCTTGCCCGACAGGTTATTGAAGCTTTTAATATTGGAGATGTTAGCAATGTTTCTCAGTTCATAAGTCCACAATATTTTATCATGAATCGCAAGGCAGATCCAGTTGGAGGACAACTTAGGGGACCTGAGGAGTTTATAGACACTGTTAAGAATCTCAGAATTGCTTTTCCTGATCTTCGCCATGAAGAACAGACAATCATTACACAAGGTGATATGGTTGTTTCTGTAATAAATGTAACAGGTACAAATACGGGTAACTTCTTCATACTTCCGCCTACAGGAAATAAAATCAATTACGAAGCAGTTCATATATATCGCATTGATGAAGATGGAAAAATAGCAGAACATAAAGCAATTCGTGATGATCTTACATTTTTGGTCCACTTGGAGTAGTTGGACCTTATCGCCTCAGTATCAGCTATTCTTTCAAGCATTAAACTGGAGCAACAAACAGTTCCGGATACTAGTCCTG
>JALZGI010000573.1 GCA_030861105.1 Thermoproteota archaeon | reverse complement strand
ATATTTGATATGGCTCACAGAAACAGACTTTATGCAGGTGGTGATCGTCGCAGTAGCATCGTATTTGAGCCAAGACCCATTGCAATGTTTCTATCTCTGCCCATATCGTTTTATTAAAAGTCCTATTATAAGACTCATGAATTTCTTCTTTCTTATCTGTATTATTCTATTATGCAGTATTTCTTGTAGTAGGATTAATGGTAGTGTTGTTGATTGTGCGGCTGATGATGATTTATTCGTATTTAATTCGATAATGTCCTCCCACTTATCATGCAAAATAAGATTTGAGGGACCAATAAGACACCCTGAGAGAGAGGTAAAGAGAAATGATGCCGCCTGCAAAGTTTATTTTAACTATAAATTTGCTCAACATTGAGCAGGAAAATTCACTATTAAAGCTATATCTTTTGTAGAGAAAATAGATTACATGCTACAAAAACGAATTGCCAAAGAGTTAGGTAATCAAATAGATATCAAGGATCCATTATACACAAAATATGCTATCATAGGTTTTCATTTCATAGCCTGGATGATCATATTTGTCAACGTTACCATATAGAGGAATGCTGCAGTACAACAGAGATATGAAAATAATCATTGCTTGACTATATTAAACTCCTTTGGAGATGTATGTAGAATTATGAGTATTAATGAAAGTTTTGTACAAGTGCAACTACTATGTGTGGTAGTGGCTTCATAGTAGGTATTCTAATTAGATATTCCTTGAAGAAAGTAATTTAAATTGTGGCTACAATAGTAGGTTTATTCTTATCTGCATTGGCATACCTACAGTATCATCAAATAGCAAAATAAACTGAAATAAACTTCTAACAATATCTGAGGATATTATTATAACACTTACAAATGCAATGACACGTATTCCAGGTAGTAGTACTAGTCTCGATGGTCATGCTGCTGCAACAGGCTCATCATTAGCAATGACAAGCTTTGTTATTTTCATTAAGCGGTAGTATGTCAGTAGGATTTACTATTGGATTTCTAGAAGAATGATGCCTTGATGTCGACATTTATAGAGATACAAAATCGCTAGCCATAAGCTACTTTATACAATCCTTGCTATATTGTTAAACAGCTCTCTCCAGCCATCATATCCAGATTCGTAACCATGTCTGACTATAATCATATTCTTTTCAGGAATTACATAGATATACTGACTGTACTTTCCGACAGCAAAGAAGTGATAGTTCCCCTCCTTCTGGGCATTCTCTACCCACCACATATATTGATAAAACTGTGCAGGATCAGTAATCGTATCTGGCCTTGTAGACTCTTTAACCCATATTTTAGAAATAATTTGTTTACCATTCCAATTCCCATTATTTAGGAAGAGTCTACCTATTTTTGCAAAATCAATAGCTCGAGCGTTAATACCGCTTTCCATTTTCTCAAATCCATTTACATCACTATCCAAGCTCCATGAGGCAGATGCTTCCATTCCTAAAGGTTTCCATATCTTTTCTTCCAAGTATTGTGATACATTCATATGAGTTGTTCGCTCAAGGATCATTCCTAAAAGTAGAGCGTTATAGTTATTTTAATGGAACCTTTGTCCAGGTTGTTCTTCAACCTTAGCTGATAATGCCAACGAGCGAAGATCAGTATCATAATAGGTCCTTGAATCATCGCTCCAAGGTAAACCCTCTTCGATATATCTTAGACCAGATGACATTGTCAGCAAGTTCTTTAATGTAATTGAATTAAATCTTGGATCCTTCTGTCTTAATTCAGGAAGATATTTTGTTATAGGATCATCAACACTTTGAATCATCCCTTCATCAATAGCAATACCGATTAATGCCGACGTAATAGATTTCGCCATTGAAAAAGAGGTATTAATTGATTCCTTATGATATCCATTGAAGTATTTTTCATATAAAATTTCATCATTCTTTATCACAACAAATGCAGTTGTTCAGTTGAAGCAAGAAATTCGTCAAAGCTCTTCTTCTTCTTGCCTTCCGTATCATCGTTAGGAACAATTTTATTAAATAATACCCCTGATGACAAAAAAGAAGATCCGTTAATTTTGCTTTCTTCAGCAGTGGAATTAGTGTCTTGAGTAATAAAATGGAATACCGGCGGCGCATTGTCAATGATTCGAAAAGGAAATCTCTCATAGTCCTTGATATCAGAATCTTGCCAAATAATAGATCGAGCAAATCCTGAATATGGTGTGAGGATATATAAAATATGATAAATCGATAATAAAGATACAATTGTTATTATAACAACAGCAATAGCTACTGCCTTTTTTCTAATTTTAATAGTCGACAAATAATATGAAATAGCTCCAAACCTTAAACTTTTCGAGAGCTATGTTATACACTTCCAACCTAAGAAAGCCAAACAACTACAAGAACAAAACTTAGGTAGAGAGAAGGTACAAATGATTATATCGGAAAGAAAGAATGAAAGAATTCATTATGTTGATGATAACTATTAGTAATGGACACTCTGTGTTATGATCTCTAGTGGTTAAATAGTAGATGACTGTTACTCTGCAGATATCTACTTTTCTCTCTATATACCTGTTATGTGCGTCAAATGTATGACACAATAATAAAGCTCATGTTTTACTGCTTTAGATAGCCTCCAATTTATCTCTGAGTTTATTGACTAATAATGCACATTCTGTAACTTCATGTTACTTCTTGAGTATCCGATGTTTTAGCACACATTTGTAATTATCTGAATAAAAGTTAAGAGTGCATAAAAAGAGTGAGTACAGAAAATAAAGCCAATTTACGCCCACAACTGCAGGTGATTTCTATGTTGGTGTTCAATTGAATATGCTTTGAAGAAAGCAATTAAAATTTTAGCTGTAATAGTTGGATCATTTCTATCTGCAAGAGCATTTCTACAACATCAACAATAGCATATAAACTGAAATAAAC
>JALZGI010000555.1 GCA_030861105.1 Thermoproteota archaeon | reverse complement strand
ATGTATTTTGCAGTTACAAAGTATAAGAAGGGAATTGATATATCTGTATAAGAAGGGATCTCTTTCTGACTCTCATTACAATATTCTAGATAAGAAGACGTCAGATTATATTGAGAATGTCAGAGATGAAGGAGAAAGACAGGGTTAGTTCTTTCTTTCTTTCTTTACTTCCTCCATTACACTCCTTTTGCAGTGGAGGTAATTCAAGAACTTTTAAAAAAGCGAGCCTATCTTTTAATAGAAACAACATAATTTGAAATTACCTTGAAAGTGGGTCTAGTTTGCCACAGGCTAGTCAGCAGGCTACAGGAGGGAAATGTAGTATAAATGACAAAAAACGTTGATTGCGAAAGCTTTGATTTTTTATGTAGCAACTTTGATGACAAGCGATATTTCTGTAATAACTATATAATTATTGGAGAGCCAGGATCTTCTTAATTGTTCTCGATTGTCTTGTTATTACCATTGGTAGCAATTATCTTTATACTATCGATCTCCCAGTTTGACTATGTTGCAAGCCAGAATATGACTAGGGCAAGTACGTGGTTGTCCTCTGGTTATAATTATAATTATAATAATACTATTTCTACACGGGGACATTTTGACCCTACGACAGGAGAATTGATTTCAGAACATAATCAGACAGATTATTTGTATGATAATGGTACCAGCGAGAAGACAAGTGGGAGTTTACAAAATGAAATTATGTGTCCCTCGCAAAAAGAAATTGCAATTTATATACACGGGGTCTGGACTGACGAACCATCTGCTAATGAACAAGTTAATAGGCTATCTATGTCTCTGGAAGCAAATGACAATATTATACCTCTGATTGGTTTTAGTTGGGATTCAAACACATCTTTTGGTAAAGAGGGATGGAAGAATGCAAAGGCCATTGCAGAAAAAAATGGGCCAAAACTCGCAAAGTTCATTCTTGATTTCAAAAGTAAATGCGAGGATTCAGATATCAGGCTTATTGCGCATTCTCTTGGCGCAGCTGTTGTCAACAGCACTCTCATAAGTCTCAGCAATAATCAAGAATTGAACGCAACTAATGACTTTAACCTAACATCTGTGCACTTATTAGGTGCAGCAATTGACAGGAGCGAAATAGCAGCCAATGCTACTTTCGGAAGGGCAATTGAAAGTGTAGTAGATAATTTCTACAATTTACGAAATCCTGAAGACAATATGTTAGAATACATTTATAGAAATGTGGAGAATAAAGACGCACTTGGGCTGCTTGGTATACAGCATAGTCAACCCATACCAAGAGATTATGTCGAACGACAGGTAGACTCTGAAATACCTCCAATCCAGGATGCTGATGGAAATAGTAGACTCGATTGTTTTGATTATTTTGTTCTTTTACCTGGAGATAACCACTGCGGATACATAGGATTCAGAGGCCTACCTCCATTTGAGAATATGCTTAGAAGTGATGGTTCAATGGACGTGGTTGTACAAGACTGGGAGGAGGGGTGAGAACAACAAGTACTACGACGATGACGATGAGGTAAATTGATTGATCTCCTGATTAGTGACTGAACGCCATACCAAACTATATATTTTACATAAGAAAACTGACATTGATCAGGAACTCCTAATCTGAGTCTTCTGTTTCAACAACATCATTTCCTGACAGTTTCAGATCATAGACTTGCTGTAATGTTGGATGAATTTGAACATGTACGAGTTCCATTAACGCCTCAGGTGATGTTTTGTTGACTATAGCTTGGTCTAGTTGATTGAGATTCCTCTCAATTTTATCAATATTGGTAGTTTCACTAACAGAGGATCGGGGACGTAAATCATTTTCAAACAGCTCATTGACAGCATCGGCGAGAACCTGAGATGTTTCATAGTCTTGTATGCTAACCAATTCTGAGTTATTTCCTGTCATTGTCGGCATTGACCTATTATCAGAGTGTCCCATATTTGACATTCTCATGCCACCCATATTCGACATATTAGTTAGATCATAGCCAATATCAAAGGCTGTTCCATATTTTCTTAGGATTTCATCCACTATGTTTGCTGTCACTAAAGCAAGAGAAGTTGAATTTGTCTTTTCATTCTCATAGATCTGAGTTATATCAGATGAAGGCTGTTCTGATGATGCCTCTGTCATATTATCTTCCAGTTCATTTAAAAGCTCGGCTGCGTTTCTGGCATGAGCTTGAGCTGAAACATTATTGTTAAATAAAAAATTTGTATTGACAAGTTCTGTCTCAGCTTTGATTTGCTCAATTAGAGTAACTATAGCTGCATCATTATTTACAAAAAAGTCGTGAGCATGTGATTTTTGATAGAAATGGTTATTCATTGCGAGAGACAATAATAACAGAAGAATTATCGAATTAAAGAAAAAACCAAATGACGACGGCAATAACATTTCATTCAGGAAAAAGATAATAATTATCTTTCGTTAATTAATAAATAAAATCTTAGAGTTGGTCATTATTAGGTCTATGAGCGGTTAACCCCCGGGATTCTCTTTGCTTCTCTTCTCGTCTCATTATTTCATATTAGAACAAGTAGCCAATAGTTATTTTGTAAGAATAAAAACTAGTTTAATCTTCAACAACTTACTATAATATAATTCACATCAAAGGCTTTAATAAGAAATTGGTACTCAAAAGGCATGGGATATAACTCCAACATGCTACCGATAATTGTCGTTGCAATAATTTTATCCTCAACGCCTGCAATATTCTCTCAAACATTAAGTCCAATACAAACAACAGCACAGGAAGAAGATAATCAGGAACCAGATATTCCGAAGGCTGTGTGTTTATATGGGGACCAAGAATACCCTCTAACACCCCATATATTTAATGATGGTGAAAAATCATCAAGAATAACCTTTCCGCAGTTACCTGATAATTATGCACCTCAAATGACAGTCCAACAAGGTGAAGAACTGACCATGGAATTTGATGGCGACAGGCAACCAAATGAAATCCAGGCGCTCCTGGTAGATTATGATGCAGATGTTACTGAGACATATCCTCTAGAGAAAATAGATGATAACAAGTTTGAGGTAACTCAGCCGGGCATAAAGACGTTAGAAGTTATTGCCTCATTTCCTGATGGCGAACATATATCCTATACAACACTAGTAGACGTTAAAGAAGATGGAGAAGGCAATTATTAATTAGGATACTATCACAGCAACCTCTTTTATTCCACAGTATAGAGTGAGTGAGTGAGTGAGTGAGTTATGACAGCATAGTAAAGCATTTCATTTATAATGCACACTTATTATCCTATTCTCAATCGTTTATATGCGGCAAGTTAATTCAATAGCTTTTGGGAGAACCTGCATTATAAATTATCTCTATTTGCTTCTCCTGTTAAGTATTTACTATAACATCGTTGGGCTTTGAACCGCCCTGGCCCATGTCTTTTCGTCTGACAAACTGCCTCACTATTAGCAATTGCAAATCAATTAAGGTCTGAACTAAAACTCATTAGCAATAGGCATCGTTTGTATTTAGGGATACAAAAATTGTAATACTGTTAATAAAAATAAACAAATATAATATTATTAATCCCATACACCGCTATTTGCTTATTATTATTCTTAATGAGAGGATACCTATAACGTTGTTCATTTCCACCTATTGTAAAATAACGACAGGGTTAACATACTTACAACTATTCCCCGAAAAAATAAATGTAAGATACAGAGATTAACTACCAAAAAACATCATGGCTTTTCGGAGTTTACACGCAATCCTTAGTTTGCTATATTCCTTGTCTTATCGTCGATTTCACGTGGCAGCTCTTTCTATTGTCATAGTTACAGTTTCAGTTTTTACATTTGACCTCAATAATACTATAATTATTGGCAATAACAATAACAAAGGCATCGCATATGCTCATATCTTTAGCGATACAGAAAATGCTGTCACAAAAAATGTTGATGGTAGATATCAAGTTTCATTTCTACCATATCCTGCTGGCCTAAAAGTAAATGACACTTCTACTAGATTGAATTTTAGTATCATGAAAAATAACACTGATGCCTCTAACTTATTTACATCACTTGTTATAACGGACAAGAATACAGGTGATATAGTTGAACAAACTCCTTACAAGTTTCATGAGGTCGGAGATGTTACCTATCCATATACATTTAGAAGGAATGGTGAATACAACGTAGGTATACAGGCAAAGTTAAATGGGGATCCAGAATATGAATCTAGCCCCTTGATGGCAAGCTTCGATGTTTCTGTTCAAGATATGGAGAAAATGATAAACTCCCTTCAGCAGATAATGTTATTTTATCTTACACCGGCATTGGCTGCTATAGTTGGATCTATTATTTATATTCAGCATAAGAGACAAGGAAAAAGAACTAATAAACATTAAAGCAGATATTGTCCTTGGTAATAAAGAATATTCCGGCATAAAGAAACTATTAGTTGAAAGCATAGCATCTGCAGCGATATCCTGAACATGAAATTGTGAACCAGTTGAGCAAGCTACTGTGCATAATTGAAGTCAACAGTAAAATTATCAGACAATAATAGCGATGGAATAAAGGAATCCATAGGAGAGTGTATGATCATAATCTGTAGGATAATATGTACGTTGACGTTGATGGCAGAGTAAGAAGTGAGACGTATCCCGCGCTGGGTATAACGCATACTGGTACACTCAAATATTTTTGCATCACGAAAAGAGAAATTTCTAATATCATTTGTAGCTCTATTTTTGAGATATTAAATCTTCTAGCTATTTGTGTTAGAGATTCAAATAGAAAAATTTAATATCATATGATAGAGTGAGAATTGAGAGTGAACTCCAAACTTACTCTCATTTTTGTTATTGTATTTGCAGGAATAACATCTATTCTATCTATAGGACAGGTTCTTCAACCAGCTTTAACACTTCCTCATAGTAGTAACAGTGGTAGTTTTCTCTCTGTATCTGACTATGATAGACAAAAGAATTGTACTACAGACCTGAACAAGAGACCCACATCGAAAGAATATCTAACCCATTTTAATTGTGGAAGGGTTTCTGTGCAAGAAAATGGTCAGACTGTAAGGGAGTTTACTTTAGTAGTGGAAGAAAATCAAAATGTAACCATTTCAAATGCTGGACATTATTTTGATGCTTGGACTTTCAATGAAACAGTTCCAGGTCCAACAATGAGAATGACTGAAGGAGATTTAGTCAGAATCAACGTCATAAATAGTGAAGATAGCAAATTCACACACTCACTACACATGCATAGCATCCATTCTGCTGAAATGGATGGAGTTGCTACACCTATTTCGACTGCAACTAATATACAGAGACATGCGCATAATACTGTTAATGTTAATCATTCCTCTCAAATACCGATAGGAGATGCATATGATAGTGGAATGATTTTACCTGGTAAGAGCTTTACTTATGAATTCGTAGCCCAGCCATACGGAGTATATCCCTATCACTGTCATGTTAATCCGGTTGCAGATCACATTAACAGAGGACTGTATGGTATGATGATAATAGATCCAAAAGAGCCACGGGAACAAATGACAGAAATGGTAATGACTATGAATGGATATGATATGGATTATGATTTGGAAGGACCTGTGGCGCCGCCTTCAATGGCTGAAAT
>JALZGI010000553.1 GCA_030861105.1 Thermoproteota archaeon | reverse complement strand
GAGGCAATACAAAATGCCGGTATCAGCGGAAAAAGAAAGAAATACGAGACATAATCAAGAATATATAGGAAAAGCAGAGATGGTACAATCCAAATCAAAAAAACGAATTCTCGTTTTGCAGCACAATAAGCGATACCAACCATCCCTGCTGTCAGAAGAACAGGATCGGTGCTAAAAAGGAGTAACATAGCATCAAGTAGTGGCCTACTGCTCCTTGTCATTTGAAAATTGATCCCTTCGATAAAGCTGTCGTATCCATCAAC
Source organism: Thermoproteota archaeon (assembly GCA_030861105.1). Lineage (GTDB taxonomy): Archaea > Thermoproteota > Nitrososphaeria > Nitrososphaerales > Nitrososphaeraceae > TH5893. Next base: position 2,558 of record JALZGI010000553.1, on the reverse strand, counting down.
TGAAATAGCATAGAGGGGCCATAGCATTGGAACCAAAATTACAGGAATAAACCAAAAGGCCAAATTTCTGAGCCTCATAATGGTAACCCTTTTTCTGCTGCGATTTCTCCATCCGGCAGCTACTATAAGATAAGCTACTACTGAGATGAATGTAATTGCCGGAATTTTTGTAAAGATGGCTAATCCTAAAAAGATTCCAGAAAGAATAGGTAATAGAAGAAAAGGAAGTTTATTACATTGGTTAACGTCCCCAAATCTCAACTTGTCACGGAAACTTTTCTCATAACATACCGCGAACAAGATTGACAGAAGTATTAAAGGCAGCTGTAATGTTTCTAAAAATACACTCCTGATAAACCAGGAAGAGGGCATAACTGCGAACAGAATCGCTGCGATAAAGGCAACTGCTCTATTGTACCTTATCTGTGCGATTTTGTAAATAAGAAACGTATCAACTATTGCAAGAGCTCCTACAATTACTCTTGGAATAGACCAAAGCGCCTCTACTGAAGAGACATCACCAGGTTTAGGGTTCAGAGAATCAGGATAGCCAGAGGTGCTGAATATACTTCCTAGGAAAAGCCATCCAAAATACGGATGATCGTACCCTCTATCCCTCTCCTGAGCACCAAGTCCCTCTGATACATGTATTGCTCTTCTTATATAATGACCTTCATCGTCATGGATACTTGGTGATCCAACTGGATTCCAAATGTGGGTAAAAGCTGACAAGAGCAGAGGTAAGGTTACAAAAGTAACCGATATGATGTCCCCGTTTAATCTGATATCAAGAGAATTGTGCTTTGTCCTTTTCAGAGTGGACACTGCCTATACCTCTCTAAAATATATATCTAACAGGTCAGTATTTCGGTAATACCTATAGATCGTTGTCCGTAGAGCCTGTGGAATTAATTTGTGTAGGCATGACATTGTGAACGACATAGGCACAGGTCTCAGGGTTTAGAAAGCAACTGACAATCCTGGGACGCTGAGCATTTCATAGCTATAATAGGTGAATAAGGATGGAGCAAGTAATGACGGCCAAGACAGACAAATCCGGGTTTATTCTCGGAATATGGTTATCCGTATTTGGGAGCCACTCGTAACTTCTGGCTCTCGTCAGGTTGTCCTCCTTCACCCTCTTGTAAGAGCTTCATTCAATATAACATTATTTAAGTTAATTCTTTCTAAGTGGTTAATAACGGCGGACCTCTTTTTTTAGCAAGTCATATATGCCTTTAACGCTTACCTTGGTACATAGAAGGGATGGATATTCTCCATTATCAGATAGAGCGGTGGCGGTGATTATAATATAGACATGACAATCCAGACTCAACAAAAATCACGCTATAGTGAGGTAGACAAGAAACGTTGGTTGATCAGGTATCTGTTTATAGCCGCCGTTGCTATCATATTGGCCTTTAAAGTATACCTTTTGCTTTATGTGATTGATTTCACACTTGGAATTTACAGTTTCTTCTCAAGTTTTATCTTATTGAATGTTCTAATTTTTACTTACACAAGATACCGCGATCCTTATGCAAAGGTAAAAGACAATCCTCTTCCCAAAAATCCTCCACTATTTTCTATAGTGGTTCCCGTTAAAAACGAGGAAGAAATGATTCGAACGTGTGTTGAATCATGTCTTAAACAGTCATATGTGAACAAGGAAATAATTGTTGTCAATGATGGCAGCACCGACAAGACCGGCGAAATATTGGAAGACATTCGAAGGGAATGGGGCGCTGATAAGTTGCGAATTTTTCATTTATCAAAGAGCGTAGGAAAAAAGCAGGCAGTAGAGGTGGCAAGCAAATTTGCTAGAGGAGAAGTGTATGCTTTTATGGATAGCGACTGCGATATGGCACACGATGCAGTGGAAAAGGCAGCAAAAATATTCATAGCAGATAGCCAGTTAGGAGCTCTAACTTCGCATGGCCGAGTACGTGGCGCTTATAACGGAAACCTGCTTCAGAAAATGCAAGATGTATATGTTGATAGTGCATGTAGAGCAGTAAAAGGTGCCGAGTCTTCATTTTCCTCTGTTACTTGCTGTTCGGGTTCATTAAGTTTCTACAGGAGAGCGGCCGTTCAGCATTTCATACATGACTGGGCACACGACAAGTTTCTTGGAATGGAATTTAAGTTTTGCACAGATAGACGAATGACTGCATATGTCCTGGGTACGAAACCCAACCTTCCAAGCCAATCCAGTACCGTGAATGAACAAGAATATGATCATCATAAACAAAAAGAATCAGGGAATAGCGAATTCAATAATGATAATGGTAGTAATAATAACAGTAGTAGTAATAATAATGAGAAAAAAATTCCGATAGTCCCCTACAGTGCCACTTCCAGTACCGATACTCTCGATCTATTTCAAACTGGGAAAGATGATTTGCAGACACTTAAAGTAACTTCTGATCCAGACTTTGATCATAAACAAGATTTGCAACATAGTCATCGCCCTTACTGGAATGTTCTATATACACATAGCATTAGGGTGAACATTGGAGTACCAACAACACTTATGGACTTGTTAAAGCAGCAAATAA
>JALZGI010000532.1 GCA_030861105.1 Thermoproteota archaeon | reverse complement strand
ATCCACGGATGAGGAAGATCTAATTGTTCGGGTTCTTCATGGAGCACGGGACATTGCTGCTCTTTTTGAAGACGAAGAAAACAAATAGACTTTTATTTCATACCTACCTATCCAATTTCGAGGCGAGGGATGCAGACGCGATGTTGAGCCATCAGGACGGTACCCCAAACTTACTTTTCAAAGCCTCAATGACCACCTCAGTCATTGATATACCCCTTTTCTTACTCTCGCCAGCCCAATGACGGCGTAAAGATAGAGGGACTTTGATACAAAGGTTTACCATCTCTTCAGCGGTTTCTTCTGGTTTTATGGTATTATGGTTTACATCCTTTCTGGCTTCCTTAATTATCTCGCTGTACTTGCTCATTTCAGTATTCCTACTATCTCATCACCTAAATTTTCATAGTCCGTCCAGAATACCCTTTGCTTGTAATCATCCACGTCCTTAACCGTCGTACCTGCCAGACCCGCTTTTGAATAGGCTACAGACCTCCGGATCATGGTCTGGAAAACTGGTATACCAGAATTCTGTAAATCTTGTTTTATGGCATCGGCTTCTTTATTGGGAGCTGGGGGAACGATAGTTAGAAGGACTCGGTATGCCGTATCCCTAATGTTTCTCGCAAGATCTAACATAGGTTGTAGTGATACAACATCAGGGGTAGTAGGTAGAATCAGCAGGTCACACCCTTTAGATAATTCTTTAAGATCATCCGTATCAGGTCTTGCAGGGGTATCTATCAAAACATAATCGTGACCAGCCACCATTTTCACGGCTTGGCGTTGATCCACAATATTAAAGGGTAGCGAGCCCCTCTTAGCCCAGTTAATACAGGTTCTATTTTGATCACCATCTACGACAAGAACCTTAGCCATTCCAGATAAAAACCTGGCCAGGTGTATGGTAGATGTGCTCTTGCCTACCCCACCTTTAAAGCCAGTGATGGTTATTATCTTCATTTCTGGTTTACCAGATATTTGGTTAGATGGTATTCATTAATACCATAAAACCAGAAAGAAAAGAAGATTTAGACAATTTCCTCGGGCGACCTCGCTCATATGACATAGTTTGAAATATTGACACGTGAGTAAGTTATTGATTAATATAGAGTAAATTATAAGAAACGCTATCGAAATAACCCGTTAGGGCTTTTGGTAGGTTTAACTTAATATGATTTTTTCCATAGCATCACAGAAAGGCGGCGTTGGTAAGACCTCATCAAGCATTTCCCTCTCAGCTGGTATAGCCCGCAAAGGCAAAAAAGTTCTCCTCGTTGATATTGATTCGCAAGCAAACAGCAGCAAAGTATTACTGCCAAACTACCCACAACTGCAAAAACAGCAGACAATCTTTACAACAATTCTCGACCGAAACGCACTTCCCATCCATAAAACACAACTTCCAAATCTCGATATCGTTCCGTCCCATATTCTCCTTTCTAATACTGACGTTGAATTAACCACCGCCATTGACCATCGGGAAGAGCGGTTAAGACGAGAGCTTGATCTCGTCAAGCATAACTACGACTTTGTATTTATCGATTGCCCCCCTACCCTCTCGTGGCTCACGATTAATGCTATGACAGCCTCGGATAAAGTGATCGTTATTGTTTCCCCTGGGTATTTTGAACTTGATTCCATTGTTCAAATCAGCAAAACCATCAAAGAAGTGAAGGGGTATTTCAATCCCAATATCGAGCTTGCCGGGTTTCTCTTTACGATGAGCGACCCGACTGTGAACAGTAAGACTTCTTTGGGGATCCTTAGGCAAACCTACACAGGATCTGTCTTTAACACGGTTATTCCCCGGAACACTGACCTTCGAGACGCGCACTTTGAGAAAAAGGATATCTTCTCTTTCAATCCCAACGCTGCTGCTGCACAGGCATATGCCAAATTAATCAATGAGCTCTTTCAATTATGACTAAAAAATTAAATATAACATCTATCACGAATGAGCTGGAAGGATCCGCATTTTTCCCATCGAAAAAAACTCCTTCAGTCTCCCCTACTCGCCGACCAGTTAGAGATGAACTAAAACCACCGGAAGTAATTACTCCGACAACAGAACCTAAACATCAGATACCCGAACGGGCGAACGCCTCAACGGCTCAACGCCCCATCGGTAAACGGATTATTACTAGAAATTCGTTTGAAATTTATGAGGATCAAATGGGTTCCCTCAGAACGCTCTCTTATCAGGAAAAAATGGAAGGAAAACTTGGCAGTATGAGCGGTATGGTGAGAGAGGCAATCGACAAGTATCTTCAGAATAGAACCCCAGGAAAATAAACCGAACGCCTCAACGGTAGTTCGTCCGTTCTATCGTTCGCTCTATCGCCCGAACTATCGAACGAGCGATGGAACGTCGCATCGAACGGGACTATGCAAGTCTCTTTTTCTATGCTTAGATTGCCTGTATATAGGAAACTATATCACTCGTTTTGCAAAAATATGGTCAAGACAAGCCTATCAAACCACAAAATACTACATAGAAATATACATCAACTCATCATTTATCTTGCCACGAGAAACAGCATCCGCCATCTCCCGACATAACGCCGGGTTTCGTGGGTAATGAATGGATTAGCTGGCCTGGGAACTTTGACACCGGATACCTCATGCAACGGGTCATGGTCCGGAAAACTCTGGATCTTGAATAGGGGATTAGGAGAAATCCTTTTCCTCAAGTCACCTCACCGACACATACGCTGTACGTCTTGGTACTGAAAACTCAGTACCTTAAAAAGTTCGACGCGCAGCGTCGGTAGGAAGGCAAAGGAAACGGGAGAGAAGAAACAGGAGAATATGGATTAGTAGGGAAGCCTCCAAGGGGGACTAAGGGGGTAAGGTTGTTAGTGGAAAAGTTAGATAAAAACGGCGAAAATAAAAAAGCGAAATTTTTCTTAGCAACGATAATTTTTTATTTAATTCTTAAGAAGCGATAGGGAAGAACTCCCACGAATTGGTATCGCTTTTGATTTCTTGTGCTT
>JALZGI010000526.1 GCA_030861105.1 Thermoproteota archaeon | reverse complement strand
GTATTAACGAACCTGTTGCCTCTACCATTGTTTATAGATGAACGCTTCGGATAACTAAAACTTAAAGAATCGTTGTTTGTAACGGGGATTTTGGTTTGCAACCAGGTTATCAATTTATGCTGTTCTAGTAATAGAGCCATAATCACGGGTTCTGTCGGAAATGGCCTTCCTTTGGCATTTATTGCTAGAGCATATTTCTGACATTTGTCTAACATTTCAAGAAATAGTCTTTTATCTTCTTCAGACCTTAAACTACTAGCGAATGCTTTCCAAGATTCTATTTCCTTCGTAACTACGTTTTCTTCTGGAAATAGGCTCATTTACTTACAAGTGGACGTAGAAGATAATAAAGATCGGTCAGTTAAATTTAGCAACAAAATCTCAGAAGATTAATTTGGCATAGGACTTCAAAATATGAATCGGCTATGGCGGTGGTGATGGGATCATAGTTATAGAATTACCCAATCATCTGAAGGATCCCTAGTTTTCAGTCTATTCATCATCTCCTCCCTCTCCACCAACTATACCACTATCCTCACATTATTATCTGGGAATAAGACTCCATCTTATGGTGTAAATATTCGAGTTTTAGCCCATTTACAACCTTGTTACCATTATTAATGATGTAATACGTATTACCCCATGGTACATAATAAACCGTTCATCGGTTCACTTTTACCTAGCGCGGCCATAATCGCAAGTGCTGGATACATAATTCCCCATCAGGATGATTCTTTGTGACACTTAGTGAGAGGGTTTTCAAAGTTGATTTGAGGAATCTAAAAAGAGCAACAGCGGCCGCAATTCTATTAGGCGTAGGATTAGCGGGGCTACTGGATACAATAATTTTCCATCAAATTTTACAATGGCATCATATGGTTTCAAATAAGATTTCGCCTAACAGTCTCGAGTCAGTTCAAATCAATGTTTTATCGGACGGATTATTTCTTGTATTTGCTCTAATTGTAACTATACTGGGGATCGCTCTTCTATGGAATGTTTCTAACTCTAATAAAATAGACAAAGGACTTTTGCCAAGTCAAATGTTTATTGGGCTTGTAATACTTACTTTTGGTCTATTCAACTTTGTGGAAGGTATAATAAATCATCACATTCTTGGTCTGCATCATGTTAAAGATGATCCTAATCCGTTAATCTTTGATATATCCTTTTTAATTCTAGGAGGTCTATTATTGATTGCAATAGGCTGGATTCTTATAAGGAAGAGCAAATATGTCACACAAAAAGAGGTCTAGAAAAGGAAATAATATCACAGACATCGACCTACGATACCCAACAACCAAGAGCACCCTCGTCAGCGGGTGCGTAAATACTGACTTTTTTCCTTCATTTATTTAACTGAAACGAACCGTTGTCGTTTTCGGAGACTGGCAAAGGTAAGAGTAGTAATAGAGGAATCAAGGTATGTAATTATTATTGCGGTCATAAGTCATTTCTCATCCCTAATCTACGTATAATAACATTCGGATCTCTTGCAGTATTCTTGCCAACTATATAATGTGACCCATCTTCCATCCGGAAGTTTAAAGTCGATCAGATGTCTTCCCCACTTGGTGCATCTTGGTATCCTCTTTAGCAGAACCAACAGAGATCGGTTTCATGATTATATCTTTGATTTGGTGGCTGTCTATCAGTGCATCAATCAATTGCTCTAATTCATCATTGGAAAGCGCTGCATCATAAGACATTTGAATCTCTTCTATTGTCCTAAATCTCCAGTAATAGGTTAGCGCCTTACTTATTATCATCTGTGACTCATGGACCACCTTTCCCAATGAGGTGAGAGAATACCCACCTTTGCGTCTTTTAATCAGGCCAGCATCCATCAAACCAGAAATCCTACCATAATATTGCTTTGTACTTAAATTCAATTTCCTCAATGGGGCGGGCTCGTCGACGTCAGAAATAGCAATACTATTGAATAGATCAATTGTCTTCTCATCCGAGGTCCTCTTTAAAATATAGTCCAGTGAGGGAGGTTTAGATTCTGATTTGGCAGGGTACATACTTGTTTTCATATCTCACGCAGTTCATTAAAGTCCTCCTCAGGTCATGAACTGACCTATCAGCTCTCGTTATAAGAAATAATATCTGTACCTTATTAGATTACTACCAGACGGCTATATTTAATCAGAGGCGAGGCTGCAAGTCTAATTCCTTGCATTAGGGCTAGAAAAAGATGTTATAGAATCTTGTTTCCCAATAGTTTTAGGGACGAGTTGAATAATTATAAGATGCCAACTTTAGTACTTGATTCAGAGGAACTATCGCTCCTTAAAGCGTGTGTTGCTCTGGTATTAGGTGGAGTCTTCCAAAATGAAGTTGTTGCAACAAGCGTATCAAATATAATTAAAAAGAAAAATAGAAAACTCGAAGAATTGTATTCAAAGTTAGAATTTCCAAAGCAGAAGAAGAGAGCTCGAAAAATAGTTCGAAGCCTCCAGTGACTACCCTAAGGCATGTCAAGTGAAGGCAAGTCTGCTACAAATCTAGGACATTGACATAATCGCATCACAGTTGTATAATTATAATTATTATCATTAACAGTCTTGGCCCATGCTGGGACATGATCATTATCTTCGTGGTTACGCGATTTGCGTAGTCTCACTTTTTATCCCCCAACTTTAACTAACTTGTCGCCGTTGCACCTGTCGGGTTTGTATCAACAATAATTCGTATTTGTATTTTTTTGTTTGGTTTGTCTTATTAGCCAATTTATCATTTTATGCTGTTTCAACAAAAGGGAATAATAATGATTGGAAAGACAATAAGTATAGCAGCAATAATGTAGACAATCACAAGTATGAGCGAAAGGATTTAGGGTAGAACAGAGTAGTAGATACATGAATTATTTCGTTACTATGGCGGTCGTGGTATAGACCGTGAGCCAAAGAATAGTTCTTGAATTACTTAAAGAGCTAGGTGGTAAGGCAAAGACACGAGATATTTCTAATCTTGCTAAAATCAAGTATCCTGACTCAAGTCTTTATGAGTTTGTTGGACATAAACTGGAGCGCCTGGCGTCATGGGGATACGTGTATCATGACAGAATAAACGGTATATGGTATATTATAGACCAAAGTCAGAACAAAATCATACAGTAACCAATCTCTTCTTAGTTGCTCTAATCTTCTCTTTATACAATTTTCCACAGCGTGAATTAGCTCTTAGTTACATTCTACAACATTCAGAGAATATCCTAGGACTGATAAATAGAGTTCACTTAAGGTGATTTTCAAATGCATGCAATCAATTCCTATCTTTTTTATAATATTCAATTCGTCGATGGTTGCGGACATAGAGTAAGATAAAGAACTGCTGAGAATTTTTCGAAGAACGGGGGAATAATCGTTACGGATTTCCCCCTTTGAAGAAATAAATAGTACATTGCCTTTTCAAGGGCAATGGTTTTCAAAGTCATTGTCAAACACCCAAGCGTAGAAGATGATGAACACACATATTATGGGATAGTTTTTCCTAACCGAGACATAGGTCAAATAAAGAGGCTTAAATTCGCTCCACCCGATACATTGCAGGCGACATTCACTTTTGCGGAGAGTAAAGTAAAACCAGGAGAGAACTTTCTCGCTATACTTGTGCCAGTGAATGAAAGCGAGATTACGCAAAGCACATGCGGCAAGATTGTATGTAAGATGGGAACGAACTCAAAGGCAAAGAAGCCAGAGGTAATTGAGTTCGGTATTTAATTGGCAGGGGAGAAAAGGTGAGATGTGATAAATGTGGGGTTATTATCGAAGGTGGACGCAGAAAATTAAATCAACATAAAAAGGAATGTCATTCTTATTGACCTTATTATATTATTAATCAAAGAGGAAACCGCAGGAGACTCAACAAATAT
>JALZGI010000520.1 GCA_030861105.1 Thermoproteota archaeon | reverse complement strand
TAGTCTTAGGGCCTCTTGTGAATAGTCTCTGAATACTTCTTGCTGATGTTCTTGAATTTCTTGCGCTACAGCCACATGGACTGATGCCAGCAATGACGATGCCGAAGTAGTTATTATGGATATTAATCTCCTGAGATTCATATTTGACACCTCCTGAGATACAACATTTATACAGCAAAATAGGATAAAGTCTTTACTCACAATCGGTGTGTAACAATAAATTGTATTTTTGAGGATTTAACAAAAATCCTGAAACTTTAACTCCGCTACTAATAGTAAGGTCAGAACTAAGAAAAATCTGTTGCGAATTTGGATTTGTATACATAGATTGACAAAATGACCTTGTTGTTGTAGTTGTTCCAAAATTAAACTACATGTATATAATATAGGTCAATATAGCAGACTACTGCCTGGGAAAGTATACTTTGCTCTAGACTCTTAAACTAGAAGACAGCATTAGGATCCTCATCTATGTAGTTTTCTCTCGGCCAAAACTTCAACTCTCCATCATCTGTTTTTTGTTTCCATTGAGCCCAAGTTAATCCTAGTGCGTGACGAACTCGATTGCGATATGTAGTCGGGCTCATTCCATCTCGTCTTAATTCCAGTGGTAATATGTTACCCTCTAACACCCAATTACTATATTCTTCGTTGGTATTGAGGTTTAGAACAAGCATAACATGAGCCTTATAGTCGTCCATTTGTCGATTATCTATTTGTTCACGAAGTTCTTGATTTGCTTGTTGTTGTGTATATAGATGTCTCAATCTTTTCTCTGGTATTGGTTGTAAGTGACTACCATCAGTTGTAGGAAGGAGTTCAGTCCTTATCCAATCGTTATATTGTTCCTCATTTAGATTATAGGTAAGCATACATTTTTCCTTTTGTGAGAGTGGTATAAATTCGCCTATTGGCTCTTCATCTTCAGCAGAATGATCAGCCTTTGACATGGATTATTTCTTTGTCATAACTACTTGAATCTCCTATATTATATTTTAATGACAGGACCGTTTGGTGTTAGCAGTCCTATAACTTTGTATTGACCAATATTTGTTTAAGAATTCTTCACGCCGTTCCTACGTGTTCTTTATTGCTGTGCGCCTGGAGTTCTTCCTGAGAACCAAATGTCGTTCCGCATTCTTCGCATTTGAATTGGTTTGTCGATGATGACATATAAAATATTCATCAACATTCAATTTATGAATTGCACCAGAAGTCCTATACTCTCCCCTCACCGGGACCGATCTAATCCCCCTCCACGCACTGTTATCCATTGCTTATATCTCCAACAACATTTCAGCTAGCTCGGTTCCCCATTGGTTTGTCGTAATATATGTCAGAGAATATATTCCACAATTGTGGTAGGCCAATCGCACTATTCAGTTGGCAAGAAATACTGCAGAAGGTGTGAATGCTATTTTATTACTCCGAAAGTGTTTTGTGAATGTTGTGGAATGCAGCTAAGAGCTAATCCGCATTGTGGAAGAGTATACAAGGAAAAGGTAAGAGCAACTAAGAAAAACGAGTTGATAGAAAAGGTGCTAGTTAGAGGAAGATGACGATAGATAAGGTTACTGCCATACAAATAATCGCTTTTCCCCTATGTAAAACATAGAAATCACTACTATACTATTTGGTTTACTTGCATTACACGATTACAAAAGTCTCTGCCAATATATATATTCCAAGTCCTATCAAAACAAAAGACAATATTCTATCTCCGATTCGACGAAACCTATCTGCAAGAGAACTGCGCTTAACAAGATAGTTTGCCAGAAGACACCAAAGCATTGTCAACACCATAACCGCTGAAACAAGAGTGATAATAGCTACGACATCATTATTTGTAGCAAATAATGCTGTATAGATCCCTATTTCCTCGCCACCAGAAAATGTTACAGTTGCAACAGTCAGGAAAGGCATCTGCATTTTTTTTCTTTGTAACTTTTTAGATGTCATTTTATCATCTTCATTTTCTTTTTTACGTAGCTCCAATAGCTCCTTGATTCCTATGGCGATCGGGAATAATCCTATCAGTCCTATGATACTATGAGGCAAAAGGAGAGTGACTAATGAGCCTGCCAAACTGACAACCATCAGCGACCCCATTCCTAAATACTGTCCAAGAACAATCTGAGAAGAAGTAAACCTAGGCGTAGCAAAGAATACCATAAGTATAAACAAATCATCTATGTTGGTAGACACATATGCGGCAATGCCAATACCTACAAGAGCTGGAAAATCCAATACTATCTCTATGTGACCTTCCAATAGAAGATACAATATATTGAGCTATCTTTCTTACTGCCTGCGGTTCGTAACTAACTATCAACTTTACAAATAATCCTCGGGGCTTCAATTCTTGACCTTAGCTATAGCTCTTCCGGTCAAGTCCTGTTTCTTTATGTAATCTCTTAATCTCTTTAGTTAACTGACCGGCTCATGGTTGGTAGGACACGCTATCTCGCAAGTTTTGGAAAAACTGTACGAGATACGAATGCCATTTAATCGCTTTTGCAAGATGACTTTTATAAGTAACTAAGGCGGGAATATCTATTGCAATTAAACATGTATACTCTTAGATGTGCTGACTGTGGTTGCTATCCTAAGGAGTGTATAGA
>JALZGI010000508.1 GCA_030861105.1 Thermoproteota archaeon | reverse complement strand
CATATACTGTGTGTGCTCTTTTATCTGGCCTTACAATGCTACATTTTGGGTACAGCCTCTGCAAGGCCTTCTGTTAGTTTCTTCGGCATATTTTATTCTCTTAACATCTCATCGCAACCATTCATTCCTATGTAATTACGTTTTAGATAGACAGCATAGAAGCTTCCTCTTTGCTGGTCTGGGCGGGCTTACTCTTGGCCTCTCGGTTTTTGCTCACCCTACAAGTTTAATTTTTATCCCCGCATTTCTGGGCTATTCTTTTTTTTCGGTGATGAGACATCAAAAAGTGGATTTTGTCTTTTTGCTCGCTATTTTAGGAACGGTTATATTTTTCGCGGGGCTGACCAACTACGCGAGGTTTAATTCATTTACAGAATTCGGGTATGGATATTTCTCTACGCTAGCTGCACACAATGGTTGGAAAGGCTTGATAGGTCTTTTAATAAGTCCAGGAGCTGGCTTAATATTTTACTTTCCCCTCGCAGTCTTACTTCCCCTTGGGGCGAAGTACATGTATAGAGATAGCAAATCTCTTTTTTTTCTTTGCCTATACATTATAGTTGCAAACTGGATCTATGTTGGAACATTGTCATTTGGATATGAACCGGCGTCGTGGAGTGGGGGCGTAGCATGGGGACCAAGATACCTTATACCTGTCCTTCCATTCATGATGATAATATTATCAAAGATATTTCAAAATGTGAAGAAGAGTTATTTCTTGAAAATTGTAGTTATAGGACTATGCTTGGGCGGATTCTATGTAAACTTGAGCGGGGTCCTCATTTGGTTTCAATATGGGCTCATGTATGCTTGGAGCGAAGAAGGAATAGCTGCCTATCCCAATTATATGGATGTCATGACTTGGTCACCTTTCTATTCTCCTATCATCCTGCACACTAAGGCCCTCTTGGCAGATTATGTGTCTACTATCCATCCGGAACTTTATGTGAACACTTCGTGGAGTTGGGCTAGTTACGGCAATGCTCCTTGTAGCTATGATTTCTATATTTATTGCGACCTAGGACCTGTTCCGTTTGTAGCCGCTCTTGTAAGCATAACAGTCATAGGTATACTAATTGCCGTACGGGTGGGAATATTCCCCATTTCGTATATGAAATGGCTTAGCAACCTAGTACATACTAGGGGTACACCGGGAGCTCTAATTCCTACAAACCGCCGTCACAGTGGGCTGCACTTTAGATAAGGGTAATAGAGAAGTCGTTACGGTAGCTTCAAATCTCATGCCATCACCTTAGGATATAGACAGGAGTACGAGGAAAGTATTAGCAAGTTCCACTATGTTAAAGTTCTAGTTTAATCTGTATACTAGAAAACTCATGGGCCCATGAACGCTTACCAGTGATATCAAAAAGGGATAATATTGGTTCCCCGAATAAAATAAGTGGTCTGGTTACTGCAGCGACTGCAGGAAGTAACTGCAGTAACTGAGATGACACTAAATGGGAATGCGGCTTTTTCTAAAGTCTTTTAAAGGATGAATATTTAACCTTAAGGTGAAAGACGCTAGTAATAAGGACGATAATAGAAAGAAATTCGCCTGTCCTTTCTGTTCCCACAGATCCTCGAGAAAATGGAATATGCAGGTCCACATCTATAGGTGGCATGCGGACAAGGACAAAAACAGAAATAACGAACACTCTCCCAGTGCCCAGAAAAAGCCAGAGTCACTATTTGAACCTATAAATGAATTCCACCGCGTGTTCGTCGATGCCAAGGATGCAGAAAGAAAAATGAGAGAGATGATAAACTTCCGTCGCGGCAACTCGTATTTGTCCTACCCTCCACAAGTACATGGGAACATGGGAAATATTGCCCCTCCAGACTTCGAAAATCCTCCTATGTCGCATACCCCTACCCGATCTTTTAACGCCAACATACTTTCCCCATCTTTTTCATATGTCACTCCTACAACCGATCCGCTAGAAACAAGAAAGGAGAAGATATTGGGGTTAAGGGCGTGGATTTGTAAACGCTGTATCAAAATAGTTATAGAGGCATTCTACGCAGTTGAGAAGAGTGGGAAAGACCTGTCGATAATCACGAGAAATAATCATGTTTGCTCTCCTCCAAAATTCTGGACTAATGAAGAGGTACTTTCCCAAATGAGTGATTTGATAGCAAACTTCGAAAAGCTCCCATTGGAATTAAAGAGAGCAGTGAGGGGATGGACAGGCAAAGATGCTTATCTGGTCGCACTGAAAC
>JALZGI010000502.1 GCA_030861105.1 Thermoproteota archaeon | reverse complement strand
GATCAATACTACGCGTATGCTTCCTCATCAGAATCTGATGAACTACCAATAATCATTAACGATCCTGACTTAGAAGTTCAATTGGTTACTGATGGTCTAGAATTTCCGACGGGCATGGCGTTTCTGGGCTCGGAGGATATACTTGTGACAGAAAAAGACACGGGTGAAGTGAAGAGAATAATAAATGGCGAACTATTAGAAGAGCCTTTACTTGATGTTAAGGTTGCAAATGAGGCTGAAAGAGGACTGTTGGGAATTGCTGTATCAAAGAAACACAACCTTGCGAACATCCCGAGTGGATCCGTGACAAATGATGTTGCAAACGTTTTTCTGTTCTTCACGGAGTCATCAGACGAAGAGGATGGTTCTGATAATTGTGACAGAGTGAATTATTGTAGCAGCAATGGAAATCCTCTAGGCCATCGCATCTACAAATATAATTTTGAAGGTGAGAAGCTAGCCAACCGACAGCTTCTTCTTGACATTCCTCCTAACCGGGGTGCAGATCACCTTGGCGGGAACCTATTAGTGGGTCCTGACAATAACGTTTACCTTGTAACTGGTGATGGCGATAGTTGCGAGTATGATAGTTGTGAGGAAGGAGTTTACCACAGCTCAGTTTATGCCCAAACTGCTAACTTTGACAAAGGTGATCCTCCCCAGGGGAGAGGAGGAATAATTAGGATCACTCAAGACGGCAATATAGTATCTGATGGAAACGGCAAAGGTATATTGGGAGAGGATCACCCTCTTGACATGTACTATGCTTATGGTATAAGAAACAGTTTTGGGATGGATTTTGATCCTGTTACTGGGAACTTGTGGGACACAGAGAATGGACCTGGATTTGGAGATGAACTCAATCTTGTGAGGCCGGGTTTTAATAGTGGATGGGCAAGGGTTCAAGGTGTTTGGCCTATTTCTGACTATGATCTGTTGGATCCCACTCCACAAATGGATGGATACTTTGATGACGCGGCTTCAATTTTTGAGATGCCTGAAGGTCTGGTTGATTTTAATAATAAAGGAGAATACAGCAATCCCGAATTTACATGGAATATTCCTGTTGGGGTAACTGCCGTAAAGTTCTTGTCTTCTGACAAATTAGGAAAACAATTTGAAAATGACCTCTTCGTAGGCGATATAAAAAATGGAAATCTGTATTTATTTGATTTAACTGAGGACAGAACGACGTTATCGCTAGCGGAAGAACTGGCTGATAATGTGGCAGATGACGAGGAGGAACTTGAGGAGGTATTGTTCGCAGAAGGATTTGGAGGAGTTACAGATATTGAGGTCGGACCTGACGGATACTTGTATGTGCTTTCAGCTAATGGATCGTTATACAAAATTATAGGGAGGTCATGATTTAATGTTTCAATCAGTTAATTTGTCTGTAGATTATCGCTGCTAAGGATTTCATTAACATCTGTTATACTCTCTGTTTCTTGACCCGTTTTGCCGCCCAGTACATAGATTCTACCGTTGTACTCCACCGCATCATGTCCCAATCTATTGGTTGGCATTGGTGGTTCAGGAGTCCAAGAATCACTCAGCGTATCGTATTTTTCGTTGGTGTCAAAGCTCCCCTCGACCTTCTCACCTCCTATAGCAAAAATGTCTGAGCCTATGGCCGCAGCTGCCAACCCGCTCCTCTTAGTAGGCATGGGACTATGAACTATCCATCTGTCATGCACGGGATCGTACATTTCATTACTATCTACATTAGTTGGGACGTCCGTCTCTCTGCCTCCAATAATAAACAACTTCCCATCTACTATGGCAGATGTATGATGGTGTCTGGCAGTCGGCATGGAAGCTTTTTTTGTCCAAGTATCAGTTACCGGGCTGTATGCTTCATTTGCATTTTGTTGACCTTCATTATCTCCAGAACTTCCACCAATAGCATACATAGTTCCATTGATAAAATCAGCAGTTAACCCAGCTCTTTGAGTGGGCATTGGAGAGCCTTCATTCCATGCATTGGTCTCGGGATCATAGATATAAAGTCTATCGGTTGGATCTCTTCCCTCCATAAAGCCTCCAACCAGATAGAGTTTTCCGTTATAAGAGGTCAAACCAGTATGATCAAGTGGCTCTGGCATAGAAGCCGCGGCGCTCCATTCGTCCTTTGCTGGATCATAAACCTCAACAATATCCAATAAATCTCCATTTTCGTCTTCTCCGCCTACTACGTAGATCTTTCCATCTAACTCCTCTGCAGAGACTTCGAACCTTGCAGTGGGCATTGATGTACTCTGCGTCCAGCTGTAATTACCCATTGAGGAATTAGATAAGGCAGGGGTGCTAACTGATAAAGGCAGAGAACTTGTACTTGCCAAAAATATTAGTAACCATAGTGGGGTGATAGCAACAAGATTTTTCCACCACATATGATTAATAATGTACATAGTTAAGTATAGCCGCCACAAGAGTCAATAAAAGGTTATTCTTCAAACAAAAGTATATTGTGGCTCAGTCTAACTTTGCCTCATCGAGTACAAGATCCTAATATCTAGCTCCTATTGCTTCTCTTCTTCTTCTTTGATCATAGCATGTCCCGGTGTATCTTCGGATTACGTTGGCAGCTAAAATGTGTCCAAGTCAGACTGGACCTTCACGGTAACTCGGCTTGGCTTGGCTTGGCTTGCAAATTTATTGGCATGACCTCGGGGAGACATGAGAAGACGCGAGGATAAGGGTTGTCTTATTGGCATTATGGCATCAACTACATAGTAAAATTGATTCATAAGATAAATATACAATTTATCTCAAGTAAGCGTCCGTCTGACGTCAACATATAAAGTAAAAAACATAAAAAAGCGCCCTGCGAAGTTTGTGCTCTTTATTGCTATCCCTCTTGCTGTTTCTGCACTTACTCACGTTTGGAATCCAACGGGGTTTCCCACAGTGCAGACGGATGAAGGAACCTACATGGGAAGAGCCATGATGATATTAAAAGGTCTGGGGCTACATGAAGCTATAACCACTCCTCAACATGACTCCATAGATGTTTATACAAGACCATATGACCATCCATTCTTTGGCCAGATATTCTTGGCAGGTGCTCTTGGCACCATAGGCTATCCAGATTTAATCCACTTGGAGCCCACGAGTTCCCATTCCATA
>JALZGI010000495.1 GCA_030861105.1 Thermoproteota archaeon | reverse complement strand
ACTGAGACCAGCAAGAGTCGCTGTGAATAACCCAGCCGCAATTCCATCCAATGATCAGGTCTTCCTCAGAGTTTGTCTACATATATGAGTATTACCGTCTGCAAAGGAGCATTATCTAATCGGTATCCTCCCTATCAGTTATTGTATATCGTAGTCTATAATCACAGCTTGTATCTACCTCATCATACAAATCACCTGCCTCTCCCACAGACTGGGAGCATTCATCATGCTGACCTATTCCAAAATTATTCTGAGCATTGTATTCTTTAGCGACAATTCCAATTGCATCGTTTCTATCAAATATCACAAGATGTTCTATAGAATTCTCGGCTTCATCCATGTAATCTGAAATTGGTAGATCCTCGTCTAAAACACCAGTAATATTAGGCAGGTTTTCCTGTATGTCTATATCAAATTCTACTCCGACCGAAATAATTCTTAGTGTCCCATTGGCCGGAACTGTTACATTGATGTCTTTATCACTAAAACTTATGGTCTGACCAGCGTTGACTCTGTCCAGTTCGGACCCTATCCAAAGTTGAGTCCTCTGACCATTAACATACGAATCAACCTTCCATTCCCCTGGAAAGAGTGGATCGTGATCGTTATTAATTTTCATTGAACTAAAGTTCACGTTAAGTTGGCGGTCACCACCAGAAGCAGGGTCTTCTTGTCCCAATACTCTTTCTAGCGACAGAAAAGTCGAACTATGAATAAGAACCAATGTCAAGAATCCAAAGATTAGAATCAAGAGGAAATATCTGCCGGTCTGATCGATGTTAAACAATCTAATGTGATGTTGTAATTGATGACAGAAATCGTGAAACGTCAAGATTTATGCAGATAGCTCGCCACTCTTTTATATATGTAAATGGCTGGCAGTGTTAGATAACTTGCTAATGGGAAACCGTAGAATTAGATGTCATATTCACTTGAAGCAGCAATAATTGTTCCTCGGCATTGTTTAAGTGTTGAAGCGCCTCTGTGAGATCACCTTTCTGTAGTGCCAGGCGCACCTCAACCAAATTATCTCTCAATTCCTCAAAGTAATTAGTATTCATATCAGATGCCAACGCATTCGAAACAATCGATCCTAATATCATGTATGCAAGTGCAAATAACACAATAAAGTTAACAAGGAATTTGAGCATCGGTATATGTATCGCAATGGCAATATATGTATTCCAAGCCCAGGGTGGAGAGCACTGCCAATCAACAAATGAACTCCTTGTAGCCGTCTTTTCTACCTTTGGTAACCATACACGAACCACAAATTTGTCGAGGCCTCTCAAGCAAATGGGAATTAGTCTTTTAGGTGTGCCTAGCTTTCTTAGCCGCCCTCCAACCAATACCCTCAATATTTATCGAAGATTTCGACTATTAGTTGTTTAATATTCCCCCGTATAAAACCAGAGCTCCGATTATCAACCGCACTCGTTATAAGCTGAGCCTGCTCCCCCGCTTTCCCCTATTGCGCCTCTTCAATCTAGTAGGCTTTCTATTCGTCCAGCGCAACCTGGCTCACATATGAAATGCTTAAAAAAGCTTGCGCCCCTATGGAAGATACCCTCTCTAAATATGAAATCTTATATCATCTTATCATTACCGGTGGCTAAAATAGACATTAACATGACGAGCAGATGTCAGTGCCGGTAGTCTTGAATATTAATCAGTTGAGTTTTCACATTCGTTGAGACTCCTCCGTCCTACATGCTGAAATACAAGATCAATAGGTTCTAAATATGTGAAATGCGATAGTGATATGTGCTAGTGCAACATAACTATTATCCCATGAGGGAGTGGCATCTGGAGAATATGAAAAAGACTATTGTCAAATATGTCGTCGGTTTATCAGAAGACGATGCTAAATCCAAATACAAAATGAAGCTACACAAGAAATACAAAGGGAACCTCTCTTATGTCCGAAAGAGTATAGACGATGATATTCGACATGGAGTTAGACGGGAAGAAGTCACCGAATTTCTTGACAAGATTCTAAACGACTCTTCATTTTCTGACATTAGAAAGAGTGAGGGTAGCAAAGAGAGAATAGCTGAACTGCAGTTAAAATGAAAAGGCGTAATTGGATTTCTGCGTTATGAGAACTTTATTCTCAAATTGACTCTTCTGCTACTTTCTTGACCTGATAAGCGTTCCAAATCAAGGAATATCTAGATATTTCTGGAACTTCTACAGAATCTCCCTGAGATCCAAGAAGCAAATAATAACTTCTATTGTATAATTATAGATAGCCCTTTGGGCCGAAAAGAAATCGTAGATATATTTCAGATTTTCAGAATTTTGCTTCCCATATTGTTAGTAACTATCGCTCCAGTTACGAGAGACTTTACAAACTATGATATTGACACTAAGTATAATAATGAAAGCGTTCAGTGATTATTTGCAGCAAAGGCCAAAACAACAAAGTAACCTCTCTCCTAATAGCTGCCCCTGCTATATAAGCAATATGAATTTCCAACTGACATATGTTTGAGATGATTATTTAGTGGAACTTTCCGCCTGGACCAAGTGCTCGTAGGTTGGACTGTAATTATTTTTCTTGAACTATTCCTAGGATGGTTTTACACTGTTTGCATGAAACCAAATATCCAGAGGTATCGTTAGGGAGTTTTAATTCTTCTGTATCGTAGCCCGCCGAAGTTATATCAACTCCACATTTGGTGCATTTGGCCATATACACCGATCCAAAAGCTTGAGATATTAACCTTTTTGCATATAGGCCAATTGCAATATGGAACTCTTGCTTTTAATTGGCAACTACGTTTACACACTCAGAATAGACG
>JALZGI010000482.1 GCA_030861105.1 Thermoproteota archaeon | reverse complement strand
CCTATACTCCCTCTGACTTTTGCTGGTTCCTTTACAATATCAAAACCATTTACTGTGGCTGAACCAGACGTGGGTCTGAGCAGAGTGGCAAGCATATGAATTATTGTGGTCTTACCTGCGCCATTTTGTCCTAAAAGTCCAAAGACTTCATTATTCTTAATATCCAAAGACACATTGTCAACAGCAATCACATTCTGATATTGCTTGACAAGATTTCTTATAACTATCAAGTACTCTAAGGATACGTATGCCCAAAGAAATATTATGTTTTAGCTTAACTCATCTGATAGATCTTAATTAGCTAGCATGGTTGTGCCGCCTAGCATAATAATATCCAACACGAACGGGATTAAGAGGAATAAGGAAGATTTCTTGTAGGTGCTTAATTTTTTTATTTTTATTTTTATTTTTTGTCCTTATTTGCCTATTTTGAACATCTTTGTCCCACATACGGTACAAATTCCTTGAGTAGCAGGTTTTCCATTTTTCATAGTCACCTTTTTCTCGTCCTTCATTTCCCTTTTTGATTTACATTTAACGCAATATGCTTCCATACGAATGCAACTATTGAGGCACAATAAAAGTATCGGTGTATAAAAACGTTGTCAGAAAACTCGATTAATTTCCTTTCTCATTATCTCCATATATATAAACCAAGCAATGATTCTTCGATTCATATTTAGTATTGTTAAGAGTATTAGGAGCGAGCTTTATTCTTTCTTATTTGTAGGTATAATAGTCGTTTACTGTCAATGGTAATATGTGCGATATTTTAAATTAGACAAAAAGTATCCTCCTATTAGAATTCTTAACTATGGATGCTAGAACACAATACTCTAATGTTCTGAGACTAATGCAAGAGCATCACCAATGGTTTGACGAATCAATTCCGCTTATTGCGAGTGAAAATGTTCCGAGCCCAGCTGTGAGGGAAGCGTTAATGTCAGATTTTGGTAATAGATATGCAGAGGGATGGCCAGGGGAAAGAGTTTATGCAGGTTGTATCTATATAGATCAAGTCGAACTGATTTGTAATGACCTTGCAAAGAAGGTATTTAGAGCAGAATTTGCAGACTGTAGACCTACTTCAGGAGTGGTAGCAAATCTCGCTATATATTCAGCATTCTCTAATCCTGGAGATTATATGATTGCAGCTTCAATTCCTACTGGCGGGCATATTTCACATGGAAAAAAAGAGCATTTTGGTACAGCAGGATTAGTCCACGGACTAAATATTGAACATTATCCTTTTTCAAAAGAAGAAATGACAATCGATATTGATGCAACCAAAAAGAAAATCATAGATATGGAGCGTGAAGGCAAAGCTCCAAAAATAGGGATGTTTGGCGGGAGCCTTTTTCTTTTTCCTCATCCAGTCAGAGAGCTGGCGGACTTTATGCACAATCATAACATGTTCATCAACTATGATGGTGCACATGTCGCAGGGCTTATCGCGGGTGAAGAATTTCAAGATCCTTTAAAAGAAGGAGCAGATTCCATGACAATGAGTTCCCACAAAACTCTTTGGGGGCCGCAGGGAGGTATCATTGTATCAATGGACAAGTATTCAGAACCAATCAAAAAGGCAATATTTCCTGGCAATACCAGTAGTCATCATCTTCATCATGTAGCAGGTAAAGCTATTGCCTTAGCAGAGTCACTTGAATTTGGGAAAGAATATGCAAGACAGGTGATTAAGAATGCAAGAGCAATTGCGGTGGCTCTTGCAGGACATGGTTTTGGAGTATTGGGTGAGAAAAGAGGATATACTGCATCCCACCAAATTGCAGTTGATATTTCAAAATTTGGTGATGGGGGCACTGTTGAAAAGGATCTAGAGAGGGCAAACATCATTTTAAATAGGCAATTGCTCCCGGGTGATATAAAGTCAGGAAAGCACTATATGCATCCAAGCGGAATAAGAATCGGAGTTCCCGAGGTTACTCGGCTAGGAATGAAGGAAAACGAAATGCAGGAAATTGCCGACTTCATAAAGCGTGTAGTAATTGATAAGCAGGATCCAAGTAGAATATCCCAAGAAGTTTCAAGCTTTAGGAAGAGATTTAAAAAAGTGCATTATGCTTTTGATAACTCTATAGGAGCTTACGAGTATAAGAGTTTGATCGGAATCTCTAAGTATACAGATTTAGAATGAGGTGAATATAATCACTTAAACCCTACCCTTGAGATAATGATTGTTCCCACAGAAATTCGCTATCATTACTTTCATTTGCATCAATTTATTTTTGTCAATGTAATAT
>JALZGI010000455.1 GCA_030861105.1 Thermoproteota archaeon | reverse complement strand
CCTATAGATGGAACAAATTCCTTTTCAGCCATCTCTTCTAAAGACTTTAGAACTTGTAATGCTTTATCCATGTTAAATCAAATTTGCTTATTCTATTGCTGACTAGATATATTCACTAAATGTTGTTGAATTTGCGATAAAGTGCTATCAAGTTATTACATGACCTGCATCTATATTCTCCTTCTTCATTGAGTGACGTTTTCACCTAACCTCTCATTTGGATTTTCATAAGTTATTACAGGACAGCCATTGTGTTATTTTTTGCACTTGTTACAATAATATCTTGTAAATCTAGCCTCATTCAATGTTCCTATATTTCCTATAAATATTTGGGGAACTCCAAGACTTGCTTTAATTTCCTTGCTCAGTTAATTTGGAAAGCATAACCACCTGAGCCTAACAATTTCTTTTCCTCTAAGTAAATTGTTGCCCTATTACTTTATCCTTATATTGTGCTGGTGCCGACCAAAATTTTGAAAGTGAGTCTAACCAAGATTCACTCAGCTTTGTTGTCTCAATTTAAGGCCTACATTTTATAAAGTGGGGATATGAAGAAGCCTATTTCGACTATAATCAAGGATCAGGCAGATCAACTAGCGATAGAAAGGGCTAGTAACAAGAGTCCTTTATTTGATAGAAAGATTGAAACTGCTACAGAAGGACTTATCCGTATTTCTATAGGACGCTTTCTTATAAGCTACCTCTGAAAATGCTCTAACGATTGCTAATTATATCATATCAATGCAGACGGAGATTAATCCTTCCTTTTATCCATAAGGTCGAGTCTGCGATCCTGAAAACATAGCTAGGCCTATAAAATTCAAACAGGTTGAAGAAGCATTGACTAAACTGGCTCCGTTATTTATCAGTTGTCTGCTCTTTTAGAACTTTATTACATCTTTCGCAAAATATATAATGTTTAAAATCCGTATCCTGTAATGAATTACTGAAATGCATCACGCACCTGCTTTCCTCACAATGAGTTAGTCCAAATGCATGACCTAGTTCGTGTACAGCTTCTTTGATTACTCTTTGTTCAAACAGCTTGTTTGTATCTGATTTTTTAACGTAAAAATCTTGTCTTAGCCTAGGAATATAGATTGCTGCTACTCTTCCTCCCAAATGTGCTTCCCCAAGAACGAAATTTAGATTATCTGAGTATGCATCAAAATTACATATAGCGAGTACTTTTGTATTGCTGTTCGGACTATAATTTCGTAATAGCCAATCCAGTATTTTGTCTGATATCCATTGTTTTCTACTAGTATCGTATAAATGTGCTGGAGGCATTGTTGTTGCTGGCGTTTGAAGAGAAGAAGATAACAAGCTATTACTATTATTAATGCTTGCTATATTTCCAAATATCTCTGATAAATGCTGTATTAAAGAATAAACTATACTATTGCCACTACTACTAGTATTATATTCGAATTCAGAAGAGGAATAGGGAATATGTTGTATTATGATTTGCATTACTAAATATAGACACTAATCATTCAAATATACTGTTGCAACTCTGCTCACTCAAGATAAGTATAATCAAAAAATAAAAAAATATAGGATTTGTCCAGAGACAGTCTTCTAGTCTGTCTTCTGTCTGTCTTTCGAAGTCTATGGGATGGATCTGCTGTAGAGCTTTCCTTCCAGAGCGAGCTTGTACATTTCAGCTACATATGGGTTCTTTGCTGGTGTCTCTGCTCCAAGTTCTACTAGACGTGCATATACTCTTACCACATATGCAAGGGCTCCCATGAAGGCTACAACGACTCACATGTTAAACATCCAGTGATTAGGGACTGCAAATATTTCCTCTACAAACCAAAAGTGCCACATTTCGTTGACTCCAATGTGTATCTAATAACCTGAGTTTGTAGTAAGCTTTGCATGAGTCATAGCCACAAAATTCATATGAAGTCCTACTGGTTCTTAAATAACCGTTTTTCCATCAATTAACACAATATATTATGCCTTGGTTATAACTACGTCGATTCTCTCATACCCCAAGATCGTTTTGATATTCTCTAACAATTTATATTGAAACTGTTTAGTTGCC
>JALZGI010000441.1 GCA_030861105.1 Thermoproteota archaeon | reverse complement strand
GCTATAGCCCTTACTATTGCTGCGTTGCTTAGCGCAGGCGCCTTTCCGAGACCAGGGATATCGTTCGTGCTAGGATTGGCTGGCATTGCTCTGATCGGGGGAACCGTATTTCTGATATTTGCGACGTTCCTCAATATGAGATCAGTATCTGGAAAACGACAGCGAAATTTGCTTTTTCTCTTGACTGCCTTTGTTGTAGCTTCAGCTGCGGTTCTACTAACTGGAAGTTACTATGCTTCTTCGTTTAGATATCTAAATGCAATCAATCCCTTTCTTTCGGCGGTTAATCCGCTGACAGAATCGGTGGCCGAGCACTTTACTCCAACACTGGTTGATTATTTCACTCAGTACTCGATACTTTTGATGTTTGCAGGATTTGGAGCCTGGATGGCTTTTAGGAGCCGAGACAAAATGTCAATATTCGCTCTAATCATCGGTATTACTGGGCTTTACGTAAGTGCAACATTCGCAAGGCTCCTTGTGTATGCTTCTATAGGCACCATTATTCTGGCAGGACTAGGACTGTATTACACGACAAGAAGTGTTTTAGAATATAGAGAAGCAACTATCTCAGAAAGGTCTCTCAGCTCGCCGAAAGGGTCAAAGGCAAGAAGGAAACTGGAAACAATGAAAGTAAAGAGTAGCAAGAACTTCCTAGTGAAGGTTGGATACATCGTGTTTCTTGCCTTCATTCTGTCTGTTCCAATGATATATCCCCCAAACTCAAACTGGCTCAGCCTAGCAGATATACCACCTTCAATTGCCAACGGTGGCACCGGTTATCGAGTAACAACGACAGACTGGCTCGACGCTCTTCAGTGGATTGAAAACAACACTCCTCAAGATTCGGTAATTGCTTCATGGTGGGACTATGGGTACTGGATCACAACATTAGGAAACAGAACAAGTCTGGCCGACAACGCTACAATTAACCAGACTCGGATTGCAACTCTGGCCAAAATGTTCATCGAAGAACCTGACCAGGGTATAAGAATAGCAAAGGATTTGAAAGCAGATTATATCCTAATTTACCTTGTTGCGCAACGTTTCCCCGGAATGAACACTACTTCATTTTACACCCTTGGGAATGGAGGGGATGAAAGCAAGAAGCAATGGTTCATGAGAATAGGGGGTTTTGATGAGCGCAACTACTTAGAGCAGGACGGGGTTACCCCTACGCCGAGGTTCTGGAATGCAACCCTTCTTGGTAAGCTTATTCCATTTACTCCGGTCACTTATGCATCCTTTCAGAATGGGATGCTAACAAATATTCAAGAGGACTACTCGCCTGGAACACTAGGTCTATATGCAAAGGATATCAAATTTCCAGCAAACGAAACTGCCAACCAACCATTAAGTTTAGTCTATTCTTCTCCTAGCTTTAGGAGTAACAATAATGGGCTGGTCTTTGGTGTTTTAGTATATAAAGTCAACCATGAATATGACCCCGCCCTTTCTACAGCTCAACAGCTGAGCCCTCCGCAGGCGACAACCAATGAAACACAACTATCTGCAAATTCCACAGCGGCCACAAATAATGCAACGGCAAATGCTGGGGCCACCTTAGATAGCTCGATAGCAAATACAACCAAGCCGACGCAGCTGGCTACCATCGATACCTCTCAAGGACCAATAAGCATAGAATTCTTTTCCGAGGCTGCTCCTAATCATGTAAACAATTTCATTAAACTTGCCAGGAGTGGATTTTATGACAATACGTTGTTCCATAGAATAGAAGACGGGTTTGTAATTCAGGGTGGGGACAACAACACAAAGCCTAATGGTACGTCCCGGGAGAGATGGGGGTCAGGAAGTCCGGGCTACACGGTTGATGCTGAATTCAGTGACATCCCACATAAACGCGGGATCGTATCAATGGCCAGAGCAGCTGATCCAAATAGCGCGGGCTCACAGTTCTTTATCGTTTTGAATGACTCTCAGTTCCTGGACAACCAGTATACGGTTTTCGGTAGAGTGATAGAGGGAATGGATGTTGTAGATAGAATAGCCTCAATCGCCACTAATAATGAAAATCAGCCTGTTAATCCAGAGCAGGCTAGGATTAATTCGGTCAGAATAGAATAGGAAACTAAATGAGAATAATTGAAAGTGCGCTAGAAAAGTAAAACCTGTCAAAACATGTCCTAAGCGTCATGCAATGCAATGACTTGAGCAGATCTTTATCTCAAATTCAGATTTTATCTTCGTACTTGTATTGGCGGTAGCTTCTGTACGTAATATGTTCTGAATGATTAATGTTTACCTTTTCGCACAGGCTGGGCAACCAGTAGAGGTGTTGTATTCTATCGCATGTATAGGACAGGACAACCATGTTATAGCTTTCTCCCTTCTAGTTGCGGGTGGGGCATGTTTGGTTTTTTGCTTCTTATTAGTCGACTTTTTTTTCAATCCTTTCAACCAAGATAATGATATTAAATGCCTATATAAAAATCCGAGGTCTCCTAATATATTTGCTCATGGCGAGTTTGGCGGAAAATATATTGGCGTAAGAAGATTGTGAGTTAGAAAGTACGTTCTTTATCATAACGGATCGGCGATAAAGTTACAGGCTTACGACCTGACCTTCTCCGCGGCCGAACTTGAATTCCATTTATTACTGAATCGGGATCATCTTGTCTATCAGGCGGGCATTAATAATCTGACCGTCTTTTTCCATAACCAGGAGATCAACAGTGTATTGGGTTCCTTGCAGGAGAAACGTAACTTGTACATCCCACGAATCTCTCCTGTCTTCGGTTGGGAGACCACCCTTTACAACTAATTGATCCGATATAAACGGGAGCATTTCTCTAATTTTTAAATCTTGGAACCCAGTCCCATAGAGGGTCCCAATTGCCTTTCTTGCCACTTCTTCAATATCACTTCTTGTCTTTACTGGTTTCATAATCCAAATTCACCTATTGGTATCTATAAGAGTGTCGGTCGTATCTAAGCAATTTTGGTTGATACTGTCTTTAGAGTTGAAAACACTTCAAGAAATCGACGAGTTAGTTAAACAGGCGCTAATCACTTTTATCACCGGTGGATCGTTTTGAGTGAAAGTACTTTGTGGCGAGTTTAGGCACGTGAACTTGAAATAGTACAATGCTTTGTATCATGGGGTAACTCACGAGTAACCCAGAGCAGAAACTTTAGCTTATCCTCACAGGGACACTGTACTAGGTATTATACTAACCCGCTTGACAAGACATGAATCGTATGGAAAGCGCAGAATTTCCAAAAAGTCTTTTATACTATGAATATTTACCTGTGAAGAAAAATGCTATTTGTACTCAAAAAGCACCGCATCTTTAGCGCGGAAAGGTTTGATCAGAAAAGATATCGGATGCCAGTCAAACTACAATGGATGAAGATGAAAGGTTCTAGAACAATGTGTGAGAAAAAATGACGAGAGCTAAATGGAAATGTCCACACGAAGATTGTGACGTAGAGACTGGCAGAAGGTGGAACCTTGAGAGACATATAAGAACAGTGCACAGA
>JALZGI010000262.1 GCA_030861105.1 Thermoproteota archaeon | reverse complement strand
ACTTTTAAGAGCATAGACATGTAGAACATTAGATCACTCTGGGAGTCTGTAGGAGACTAGTGCTAATTATTCTCACTAAGAATGACTATAAACTATAAAATACAGTCTAGATTGGTCTCCAACACTATGTCAGTTCAAGTAACAACAATTAAGAGCATCCCGATTCGATTGCATTTTACGCTAATTGTTGTATTTTTTCTAATAACGTGGACACTTGCAGTAAGTTTCATGCCACAACGTATACCTCCCAATCTTCTTACAGAAGCAGAGTACTGGATAATGGGAGCAATAGGCGCTGCTGTCTTGTTTATCTCGGTACTTCTACACGAGTTAGCTCACTCTTTAGTCGCTTTAAGATATGGTCTTAAAGTGCGCCAGATAATTTTGTTTATTTTTGGAGGTATATCCGATATTGAAGAGGAAAAAGAAGAAACCACGAAGGACTTCCGCAAAGAATTCCAGATAGCAGTAGCAGGTCCTCTGTCAAGTTTTGCAATTTCAACCATATTTGCAACAATATGGTGGTTGGTGTTACAGGCCTATCCCACAGTAGCAGGTGAGCAAAGTCCTCTAAACATTATGCTGATAGCCGAAGGGATATTGTATTACGGAGCAATAGCAAATCTGCTCCTTGGGCTTTTTAATCTCATCCCAGCTTTTCCGCTAGATGGAGGAAGAATACTACGTGCTGCAATGGTAAGGTGGAAAAGAGACTATGAGCAGGCTACAAAGATTGCTGTAAGGGTTGGCATTTGGATATCATATGGATTCATGGGTTTTGGATTTCTTTCAATACTGGCAGGATCGTTTACTGGCGGGATATGGTTAGTTCTTATAGGATGGTTTTTGAATAGTGGTGCACAGTCCTACCTAATGCAATATGAATTATCCTCTGTATTGTCTAAAGTACGTATTAGGGACATCATGAATACCAACATATTATCTGTCAAAGAGGGGACAAAGACAGACGCGGTATTAAGAACACATTTTAATCAATATTTTAAAAGTGCCTTTCCAATATTGAGTACAAAAGAGGAAATCATAGGTATGATTAGTTTGAAACAAATATTGGACGTGCCAGAATACAAAAGACACCAGGTTAATGTAGAGGAAATTATGACTCCGAGAAGTGACCTGATAGTTATGAACTCAGAAAGGAAGGCTGATGAAGCCCTTATGCAAATGAGTAGACGGCATCTTGGCAAGGTCTTTGTACAGGATAATAATGGCAAATTGGTAGGACTAATAAGCAAATCCGACATCATGAATGTTGCAGATGAAAAGAAAGAATTCGTAGAAGCAATAGAGAAGCAATAGAGAAGTAAGTCAACATCGAATGGGACTTTGCGGGATCAGTGAGAGCTATTGATAATGTATGTTTAATATAAATTCAAACAATTACTGCATTAAGACACAACAACTTCTGCTACCATAGATGGATGTACGGTACAATAATACTCTAAAGTTCCTGGATTGTTAAAGGTGTAACTAAAAGTGTCACCTGTTTGCATTATACCTGAATCAAATTCATCTGATAGGGGGGAGGAACCTTCTTGTGACGACGAAATAATATCTTCACTGCCTGGTAAGTTATTTCTTATGTTGACGATTATATTAGTAATGATCTCATCAACTATTTTTTCAACAAATCCTGAGCTGGTGTCCTTATCTGATTCATCATTGCTACTAGTAGACCCACTATTCTTTTCAGTTACAGTATGTGGAGAAGAGTCTTCATTAATCCATTGTATGGTATCTCCGACTTTGATATTTATGGGATTTGGTTGATATGCTGTATTAGTTAATCTGGAGGCATCCGGTACAATAGATATTGATATTGTCTTAGAGACTTGTGCTGAAGCCAAAATTGCGTCATTATCAACAATTCCCAATAACAACAGTAATAGGTCTAGTATTGTTAAAATCCCAAAAGTTGTTAATCCCTTTATTATTTTAGATCTAAATTTGGCATCCGTTTTCATTTTCATTTCCATTTTCATTTCTGCTCCAAATTTCCTCTTTGTCATCACATTTACAAGTAATATACAAGATTTATTCGTGGTGTAAGTCTAGGGCAACAAATTGATCATAAAATGCCTTTGAATGTCGGTTTTGTTTCCTCAATGTATATACACTAGACATGAAAGCAGTTCACTTGTAGAGCAGTTGTTCTCCTAAGTGCTGATTTTCTTATCCTTCTGCATCTTAACGGAAGCCGTTTCAATTTCGATATTCGACTACAAAAATTAGAGCTTAGTCGACGGCCGAGGCATACAGAGTTGACTACTTATGATACAATCAGGAAACAAAAGGTTCTATTTTAGCTAAGTTTGTCTAAAACGTGTATGACCACTCTTATCAATTTTTTATTCTTTTATAGATTATTGTTGTTACACATGAACAAAGTTACATCTATAAATGATAAAGGAAAAAAAGAAGACGATTTAAATGGCACAACGGAACAGCCAAGAGATGTACAGTCTAATATCAGAGTCATAAGAGGAGCATTTGAAGCCCTTAACACCGGAGACACAAGCAGGATCCATGAGATTATAAGTCCACAATACTTCAATCATGAATCCCAAATGGATCCTATTAGGTCAAAGCTTAGAGGACCTGAAGAATTTATGGATACTATTAAAAACCTACGAATTGCCTTTTCTGATCTTCATTATGAAGAGCAAGAGACTTTTGCATCAGGGGACAAGATTGTTTCAATATTGACTGTAACTGGTAGACATACGGGCAATTTTTTTGCTATTCGACCCACGGGAAATGAAATATCGTATCAAGCAGTACACATACATCGAATAGGAGATGATGGAAAAATAGTAGAACACAGAGCAATCCGTGATGACCTCACATTTATGATGCAACTTGGCGTAATTGGCCCCAGTTCTAAAGAATATGAGCAACTGTTCCAAGCGTGGAAGGGTTTCAGTCATTCACAAACCCTACAGCAGCAAAGGGAAAAGTCGTTTACTGAAAGCGAGAGCGCAATACATACTCTTTATTTACAAATGATTGATGGTTGGAATAGAGGCAATGGTGAAGCCTTTGCTGCCCCATTTGCAGAGGATGCCGATCTTGTAGGTTTTGATGGAACACATCTCAGAGGTCGCCAGGAGATAGCCTCATTTCATCAAAACCTTTTTGAAACATTCGTTAAGGGAAGTCGGCTTATTGGAAAGGTTAGAAGTGTGCGCTTTCTAACTCCTGATATTGCTATAATGCATGCAGTTGGCGGTACCATTATGCCCGGTCAATCAGATATTGAACCTGAGCGAAATTCAGTGCATACAATTATTGTCAAGAGGGGCGATGCTATTGGCCGATGGCATATTGTTGCGTTTCAAAATACTCGGGCCCAATATGTCGGAAGACCTAATCTGGTTGAAGCGCTGACTAATGAACTTCGGCGAGAGCTGTGATTATACTCATTAGAACAGTAGTTGCAAAGGTATTTCTATGTGAAAAAATTATCTGTACTCGTCACCACAATCTCCAATTAATTCAAACAAATCTTTTGATTTTGTACATACAGTATCAATATCCTCAAAATCGGATTTATCCAGATGAATGTCAAATACCTGTGCATTACTATTTCTGTGCTCAGCTATTCCAAGTCTAACACCAATAATAACTCCTGCTACTGAAGGCTTGGCCAGGATATAGTTTGTGGCTATATTTGCAATGCTAACATTGTACTTTTGTGCAATTCTTTTCAGATTCGATAGAAGCTCCTGGAAAAGATTCCATCCTCCCCATGCATCTATCATCCTTATGTACTTTCGCAGGCTAAGTGTATCCAACTCAACTGCAGAGGGTGGCGATCTCCCCAGGTAGCGTTCTGACAGCAGACCCCCACAAAGGGTTCCGTAGCTAAGAAGGCGGATATTGTGTTTCATGCAAAGTGGTGTCATTTTGACTTCCGGTCTTCGATCTATTATTGAATATTGAATCTGGTTTGATATAATGTGTAGACCAGAATCTAGCATGAGCTGTATGCGTTCAGTGTCAAAATTTGTAAGGCCTATATGTTTGATTGTTCCTTGGTCGTGAAGGTCGAACAGGTACCTTAGAGCATCCATGTAATATGGATTGTTATAATCCCACCAGTGGAATTGAAGTAAGTCCAGTGAGCCAACTTTCATTCTCCGAAGCGATTTATCTATGCTCTCATTGACGATAGAACGTGTAACTCTAGAAGGCTCTGGAACCCATTTTGTCAATGCCTGAGTATTGTTTAGCTCTTCTTCTCCCTTTAGTGATGAGATTCTTTGCCTGAACTCGCCAATAAAATCCTCTGCTGGTCCATAAATATCTGCAAGGTCCCAAGTTGTAAAGCCTGCTTCATGATATTTTACCATGTCGGCGATTGCTAATTCATGATCAATATATCCATGGCCGCCAGCAACCTGCCACATTCCGTTGAGTAGTTTGCAAGTTGTCAAATCGGGGGCAAACTTGTAATATGCTTCTTTATTCATATCTTACCGTATATTCACCTATGTTTGTCATAAATACCAATCATAAAAAGTCAGATGTTATTGTAAGGTTCAAAATTCTATTCGATAAGATGTTATTTCTCAATGATAATTAAGAAAGAATTTTATTATCTTAGACAAATTAAAAGCTAATTATAAGGAAGCTTCCTACATGTTTTCTACAAATATCCAATAGCAGGTTAGTGATTTTATCATGGTAAAAACAGATGATGATGACAATAATATTAAGGGTTCTTCATCCACCCTAAAACAGAATATCTCTAGGAGGGCGTGGATAACACTTGCGATTCTAGGTTGTACAATTCTCATTGCTATGTATGGCGAAACTATGCTACTGCCTGCTATCCCTGATATCATAAGAGACTTTGACATCACTTACAATACATCTTCGTGGATTTTATCAGCATACCTTATCTCAGGTGCTGTTGCCACTCCAATTTTTGGAAAGCTATCTGATATTCATGGAAGAAAAAAGATGGTAATTATAATATTAATGATTTACATAGTTGGTATTTTCTCAGGAGGAATCTCTTCTGATTTTACATTTTTAGTTATTGCAAGAGTAATACAAGGTATTGGTATCTCCATGTTCCCCATAGCGTTTGGCATTATAAGAGATCAGTTGCCAAAGGATAAACTCTCAGTAGGTGTGGGAATATTTAGTTCTATGTTTGCAGCTGGCTCGGTTGTAGGTTTGGGCGTAGGTGCAAGTATAATTGAATATTTTGGATGGCGCGCCACATTCTTTTCGATGGTTCCTGTTGCAATTGGATTATGGTTTGTTATTAGAAAATTTATCCATGACAGTCCAAGCATATCTTCAATAGAAGCCGACGAAAGCGTGGTCAGGAGTACAGAAGGCAAGGAGACTGTCATCGATTATTCTGATAATGATATCGCAAAGGGAGATAATGAGATTAAAAGCAGTACCAAGAATTTAGATATCAAAGGAACGATAACTCTTGCAGTAACTATAACTTCATTTTTGTTCATACTCTCATATTCTGAGACA
>JALZGI010000359.1 GCA_030861105.1 Thermoproteota archaeon | reverse complement strand
ACTATATGCTTACCAGATATATGATAACCGGGGTCTAATTATTCAAATAGTTGAATGGCTCCTGTGAATAGCTTAGATAGATTTTCTCTTTCTATCTAAATCACATGTTTCTCAAGTATTCGGTAGTCATGGTCTTTTTATCCGGCTCATATTTTCTGAATCATATATGATGATTAACTATGTTAGCTAACGTAGTTAATCCACATTTATTAATTGCAGTTTCTTCATCCCGTCATGATGACATATTGGAAGACTGGTAAGAAAGACAACTCAGAGGAAATAATTAAGGTAAGCTCTGGTTGAGCTTGGGATATTATTGATGCCAAATGCACTACAGACGCAACTACTCTATCAAATCAATGGAGCTAGAAGCTATTGTGGTAGAGAAGATCCTACGTGTGTGCTACAACAAAACGAGATTTAACGAACTCTTCGATGTAATTCGCAGGATTATTTCTTTCTCGCGCTATAGTTTAAAGAAGTACATATTCTACTTAATTGAATGTGGGATCCTATCTTATCATGGGGATTGTCAGGCGTATATCATAACGCTGGAAGGACTGAACTTGTTGTATTTTATGGATACAGAGAAAAGGAAAAGACAGTCAGGCATCAAAAATATTGTGATTTGTCTAAAATAAAACAAAGTAGAGACATCTTTGTCAGCCTCAATCGCCACCGTTATTTGTAAGCACTGTAAGACTAATCTAGCAGAAATATTCCAAGTGAATGGTGATTACTGTCTTCATTGTTGGCAGGAGATAACCTATCCTAATGTTTAGCGTAATGTATAGATATATCTGATTTGACTTACTTATGAATCTTATCTTAGTGACTAAGGTATTTTGGGATATGATGACAGCATTATGCCAATGACATTCTAACTTTCTTCCTACGATCATTGGTATTATAATTGAAGAAGCCTGACTATGCATCTCTTTGTACGTGTACTTATGCGATTGTATCACGAATAAGTTCTCAGTTATATCCCAGGATATTAAGTGCCGTTTTCAACTCTTTTATTTCCTTCATAATAGCTTCCTTTTCATTTCCATCAGCTGTGTATTTTAAAAGCCTATCACAGGCATCAAGCTGAGCCACGATTATGTCCTTTTTATCAATGCAAAGGCTCTCATAGGATTCTAAGATAAGATATGCTACCTTGATCCTTCTATTGCTACCATCGCTTTCTCCAATATTGCAACCATATGTCTTGGCGACTATCAAAGAAGACATTTCTATCTGAATACTCAGGTGATAATTATTAAACCTAGATTAACTGAGTTCCTGAATATTGTTAATCATTCATATCTTACTATTAAAACACCTACACATTCTTTGACAATTAGAATAGAACAAACTGGAGCAGTATCAATGTGGCAAGGATTAGTGAGATACATGAACCATTTGTAATAAAAATGAAATGATTAGACCTTAGTCAAGAGGTAAACACTTAACATGGTTAAGTCATGGTTAATTGGTAGTTAGAGTAGTAATGGATCTAACATTTTTTAAAAGAAAGAAGAAGAAAAATGAAGTTAACAACTATTCTGACAGAAATAAAGATATCAAGTGCAAGCATTGTGAAATAAGCTTCGAAAGTAAAGAGAGATTAAAAACACACTCTAGGGGAGCCCATACAGAAAGAGGTGGAGGAGCTTAATCTCTAATATCTTGCTACTACAAGAGTAACAATAGGTACAGAAGGCCACTTTTGCTACAAGATTTATTTCAGTGCATGTGGTTGGCTATGACATGAGATAGAGAGGAGAAAAATTTAAATCAATCGAAGAAAATGCCTGTTGTATGGGAAAAGTATTAGAAATAACAATAGCAGTAACGTTATCTATATTGTCCCTGACAGCTGTTTTTTCATATACAGATATTAATAGACTGGTTATTGCTCAGCAAAAATTTCCTGTTCCTCCAGAAACAGCTGAACAGTTTGCAAATCTCATAGAAGGTAACGATACAGCTATAATATTAAATGATACTAACATAGGAGATGTAAATAATACAGTGCTGAACAGTATTGATGTTAACATCAGAGAAGATTGTATGAACCTACCGAATTCTACAGTACTCTATTGTCCTTAATCCGTACATATTTTTTATTGTTAAACTTTGATTACCAAGCACTGACATTTAAAAGCTGGAGACAGATGTTATAATAGAAGAACCAAATAGATAATACAACTGCACCTTTTTTTAAGGACGAATTCGCTGTAATTCTCGCTATAATATATTAGACGGTGGGATTAGTCGTAAACGATATCGTTGATTGGCGTCAAATCAGAAGCAGACGGGCCTTCCAATGCAGTTTCATCCTGGATACCAGCTGCAGTTTTTATATCAATAATTGTATTTGTAATAGCTTTCATACTACGACTTCCCTCTGATAGGACTTTTATTGCTTCAGCGTTAACAGCAGGTACTGTTTTTTGGCGGACTTTATATTAGATCGTTGGTCAAAGATAAGGACACCTCTACTAAATCTGATTCTTTTTAGTTAAGTCACAGGATAACACTGA
>JALZGI010000346.1 GCA_030861105.1 Thermoproteota archaeon | reverse complement strand
TCTATATTTATGCCCAATTTTTTGCCAATCTCATCCAATTTTGCCTTGAAGCCATTGTATCCTCCCTTTTGTTGAACTATATTTTTTAAACGTATGTCAGAGAAATGTTCTATTTCTAGCTCTTGCAATAATCTCTTCTGCCAGCCATACTTTAGACCATCTTTTGAAAGTTTAACTAAAAAATCCCTTTTATCATTTATCTCATCAACTGTCTTTGGTTTCGTACCGTGAAAGTTAGGTCCCCGGCTAGCGCGACCGGGAGTGCGCTCGGCACTATGAATTATCTTTACCCCTGTTTTGCCTTCTACACCTTTAGGTCTACGGTATACTCCTATTATTTCAGGCATCATACCTTTTCCCAGAATATATCCTGATATATCTAACCTTGCTTGAGCATCCAGGTTTAAAAAATTAGTGTCCGTTACATATAGATGAAAGCCTTCATTCCCAGAGAAATAAATTTGAATACTTTTATCATTGATGCCAAAATCATCTATAAGCACATTAAGAAGTTTTCGTACTTCTTTTTTTGTACTGTCGAAGCAGACCTTACACGGTATAGATTCCAGTATCACTTTTTGGGAGCCACAAAGATGGCATCTATCTGAACCTTCACTACCTTTAATTGCGTGCAGGCAGCTCTCACAAATCAAGTATGAATGACTAGCTTGACATGGCAGGAGCAAGTCCTTAGCGTCAATATCAAATATAAGATCAGCTCCCAGCCATTCCTTTTCCTGCATTGGGTATGATGGATGATTATAATATGCATTCGAGCAATATAAGTCAGATGGCATCTCTCTGATGGCAGCAGCACGGACTTCGCCTTCACTTTTAAAGGTCAGATGGCGTATCATTCGCCCAGGTTCTCCGTTTGGCGCAAAGTAGCGAATTCCAAACTCTCTTCGACTGATTTCTCTCGGACACTCAATCCTTTTGCCATGCCTAAAGTAATACTCCCTAAATATTCGCCTCAGGGTTACATAATTTCGGTGCTTGGCAATATCGCTGGCTGTTCCCTCCGCCCGCACCAATTTTTTGCCACCCTCTGAGCTTCCATAAGAGAGTTTATCGTTTGCTCTGAAAATCATCCGACTTTTCTGTTTTGTCCTCTACCAAATTGAACTGGATTTTTTATTCCTTCGCACTCCTTAGTTGCAAAACAAAGACTTTCATTGATCAGTTTCTCGCATGATGGAACATAGTACTTAGTTCCGCCTCCTTTTTTTCCTGCTAAATGTTCGATCTGATATCTTGTAATTCTTTCGTTAAAATCAGGAGCTGAATGGAAAAGATTTACAATTTCATCAGTACTCTTGCCAATAGACAACATATACGTTGCAAGCAAGACCCGAGCGGAGTGAGACAAATTTTCTCCTTTACTCATTTCACCGATCGCGTGTTTTACGCAAGGAGGATATTTCAATACCCTTTGAAGGTTTGTTCTTTGATAATCAGTGTTAAGTTTGGGTGCTGTGCTGAGAAGATTGAGCATAACCGATTTAGGCATGGCTGACAAATCCATTTCTTTGATCCGATTGTATATCAGTGCACTAATCTCACTTCGAATGAGCCTAACAGTCTCCTCAGCATTCAGATAGACATACCCCTTGTACACTGATCGATTTATCAATTTCCACTCTTGCTCATGAAATTTGGATGCCCGCATAAGGTAGTCATTGACCTTAACTTTGAACATCCTGCGATCGTTGTCGCTAATCTCAACTTGCACTCCAAATAGTTCTACGAAGATCTTCGTAATCAGAAGTCTTCTTCTTTCTTCGCTGCGGTCCATTCTTAGATCTGCGGTCAGGAACTTTTCTGCTCTCAATGCTTCGAAAAGCGAGTGCTTTTTAGATACTGTGTCGATTCCGATGCACTTTACCATCATAAGGCAAACTAGAAAGGTTAGCACTTCGATCTCAAATTTTTCCAGACTGCCAACTACCTTTCCCTGATTAACTTCCATCTCAAGTTTCTGAGCCGACCTCTCGATAATAGACTTCATTTCTGGGCGATCAAATTCCTCGTAATTCAACTGGATAAGACGGATATACTCTGATGCTTCTGTGAGAAAAGGATATTTCGCTAAGTCCCCCGTGCCCAGCCTTATGTTAGACAACAGACTAAACAACAAACATACAACATCCTGCAATAAAAAGTGCATGTAGGAGTGTCTTGATTTGTCTGGATAATGGTCTCCAGTATACTTCTATTCCGTACTGCGCTGTGCTTCACTTGATCATATAAAACGTAGGAGAATAAATTTAAGGCCCTTTGTCACGCCAACCCTCAGAGCAAGGATTTACTGTGACAAATTATGATCAAATAATGAAGCTAGCATTAGAGAAGGGTTTTTACTTTCCAAGCTGCGAAATCTATGCTGATGCTCCAGCTGGATTCTGGGAATATGGGCCCACAGGGCTAAAAATAAAGAACAAATTGGTTGACCTTTGGAGAAAAGAGATAGTTAGACGTGATGGAATGTTGGAGATTGATGGCTCTCAGATAATGAGCAAAAGTGTATTTGAGGCATCTGGGCATATAGGAAACTTTACTGACCCAATCGTAAAATGCATAGGATGTGGATCCACCTTTAGAGCTGACAGGCTGGTTTCAGAGAGCATAGGAAAAAATATTCCTGAAAGGACGCCTGACAGTGATCTCGATGCAATGATATTGCACAATAGCATTCGCTGCCCGAGTTGTGGGGGACAGTTTGGAAATACAACACGGTTCAACATGATGTTCAGGGTAGAGATCGGCCCCTCAGCTGAGATTGCATTTTTGCGACCTGAGACATGTCAGACCATTTTTGTCGATTTTCCACGAGTGTTCAAGACCATGCGAGGCAAGCTGCCACTAGGTGTGGCACAACTTGGAAAAAGTTTTAGAAATGAAATTGCACCCAGACAGAGTTTACTTAGACTAAGAGAATTCTATCAGGCAGAGGTGGAAATCTTTTGTAATCCTAACAGACTAAACGATCTCCCACATTTTGATGATGTGGCGGATACCTTGTTGAGAATTTCAACTGATGGCTTATCAACCCAGGAGATACTCACCGGAGAAGCCCTAACGAGAGGAATATTACCGAATAAATTGATAGGGTATTATCTGGCCTTATTGAGCGATTTTTACAGCAAAACTGGAATAGATATGAATAGAACACGATTTCGACAACTTAGAAACGATGAAAGAGCTTTCTATGCGTCTATAGCGTTCGATTTTGAAGTCGAGACAAGTATTGGATGGCTAGAGCTAGTTGCATGTAACTATCGATCAGATCATGATCTCAAGGGGCACTCAGCGGTCAGCAAAGAAAATCTTGAGGTAGTTGATCCTTCTGATCAATCAAAAGTGCTACCGCACGTCTTTGAGCTGTCAATGGGTATTGACAGAAGCATCTATGCTATCCTTGAGCACTCCTTCTTTGAAGATTATGAACATGACGATAGGGTTGTTTTAAAACTCAAACCGTATTTAGCTCCTATCCTAGTCGGAATTCTTCCTCTGGTAAATAAAGATGGACTTTCTGAGAAATCACAAGAGATCTATTCGGACCTCAAGAGAGAATTTGACTCTTACTATGATGATTCAGGCTCAATTGGAAGACGATATAGACGTCTTGAACAGATCGGAGTTCCATTTGCGATCACAATTGACAAGATCACTATGCAAGACGATTCGGTCACTGTAAGACAAAGAGACACAATGAAACAGGAGAGGATAAAGTTGGACAGGCTCAAAGAATACCTCCGGCAGTCACTTCAAACATGCTAGTAAAATTCTATCTAGAAACAGCAGTTTCCTAGGGGGATTCTTAGTCCTTTCCATCTTTTCAAGGATGGTCTGAAGTAGCTGATATTGACCTGAGATTTCTAATAGCTAGGTGGGGAAAGTGCTTTAAAAACATCTT
The DNA here is from genome assembly GCA_030861105.1 of Thermoproteota archaeon. Lineage (GTDB taxonomy): Archaea > Thermoproteota > Nitrososphaeria > Nitrososphaerales > Nitrososphaeraceae > TH5893. Next base: position 8,145 of record JALZGI010000346.1, on the reverse strand, counting down.
TCTGTGTCAAAATGCCCCGTGCTTTGCTCTCCTTGTCAACAACGAGAAGCCTACGAATATTTTTTGATTGCATAATTTCAACTGCTTCTCTTATGGAAGTAGTTAAGTCGACTGTGACGAGAGGATAAGACATAATCTCTCGTATAGGCTTTTGAACTAGGAATAACTCAGCTGACCCTATTTGGTTCACTATATCTCTTTCTGTTATAATCCCAATGGGATTATTACCGTCTACGGATCTCTTTACGACAATTACACTTCCTATATCATGTTCTGACATCATTTTGCAGATTTGTTGAATGGTCTGGTCCTCGGTGGCCGTTATCAATTCCGTCGTCATAAAATTGGAAACTGGAGCAGAATCAATTCCTCTTCCCATCATCAACAACCATATCTTGCTATGATTTAGGTCCCATTTAAGTTTCAGACTTAGAAAATATCGCTCGAACTTTACCTACCATATGCCGAGAGGTCCACTCCTATTGAAAGATTGCCCCCTGCACGCTCCTTACAAAATGGTCCTTTTCGACAGGCTTTCTAATTATGCTATTACGCTTAATATCAGGAAGGATGCTGACGAGTTCCTCTACTGCATCAAGTGCTGAGACAAACAGTACCCTCAGAGAGCTATTTATTGCCTTCATGCGATGATAAAGCTGGAGGCCGTTTAGATGGGGCATTCTGATATCCATGATAACCAAGTCATAGTACGAGGGATCAACTTGTGTAAAGTGCTTCAGCGCGTCTTCTGAATTACTGAAAGCATCAACAGAATAGCCTTCCGACTGAAGGAAAGACTTGTAAGTTACAATCATGTCGGGTTCATCATCTATGAGCATCACCTTGAGTATCTTTTCGTCATGGTTGGATGATTTTTCGCTGTACGTGCTAGGCCTGTTACTACTCTGACTTGGCGTCACTATAACCGGAGTGGCTAGTTGATCTTCTGTAATGACTTGATATAATGGATAGGATGGAATATTTGGACCCCCGATCGAGTAAGAACCTATCTGCTTAAAGAGAAATGAGGAAGTTAGCGATTCATGTTGACCCTTGATAATCTGAAATAGGTCCCCACCGATAATCAATCCATTCAGAGGGGCCCTAGAGTTCATTTTTGCACACATATTAACTGTGGGACCAAACACATCGACCACTCTTGATAGGCCTGATTTAGCTACCTCTATTTTTCCATAGTCGGCACTTATTCTGTAGTTTATGGGTGGCAAGTGGTGGCTCTTATAGGTTTCATTTAGAGAAATATATGCGGCGCTCATAGTCAGTCCACATCTTAGAACGTCCCTAAAATTGTCGCGCGAGGATCCCAATGTCTCGGGAAAGAAGAATATGATGCTGTCTCCTACATTTTTTATAACCTCTCCACCAAAGTCTCTTACAATTAATGCCATCGTGTTTATGAAAATTGAGTAGTATTTAGCGACACTTTCTGAATTACTGATGTCTGCCGTGATCTTTGTGGAATTTACGATATCTACTATACCGATACATAAGTGTTTGGTGTCAACAAAAGAAATTTCGTTCTCCGAGCTTCCCACTATCTGTTCATGTGGTTTATCGGGCTCATTATCATGAAAGAAATCTTTGTCTTTTGCTTTCAAGTCAGAAGAAGGTGACCCTTTGGAGATCAATTCAGTGTACCCTTCAGTAAGTCATGATGCCAACACTCTACTGGAGGCAAACTATACAATCCCTTGTTTTTTGGAAGGAAAGCAAAATAATAAGCCCGGAGATAACTGGATACTGGATTCTTTTCATAGATGCTATTGCCTCTAAACATAATCTCCATTTTAAAGTCGTTTCTGTGGTTAATATGCTTTATTCTATCTAAATCGACATGTTAACAAACTAAGAAGGACTACTGATAAATGTCATTATCCCTCCAGTCATTCTTCAGACTCCTTTTTTCTTAACCTTCTATAGAGTTGAGATACAAAAATGAAACCCAAAATACTTACTGCGCCTATACCCATCATTATCAGATATACTATCCAATCAGCCACACCACCGCATTATATAGGGCTCCCTTATTTTTCAGTAGGTATTGGACCTGATAATATGCTTTATCAGGTCAGGATTGCTCTTCCTAGCCTACCAAGAGCAAATGTTCTAGCCCTACAACAAGCCCAATAAGATTGCTACGGAATAGCTTAACAAAACTGTCCCTCTCTTAAAAAGATGAACTATAGAACTAGTGACATGAGTTCTGAGGGCTCTTAAGTCTTGACCTTTAATATTGAAAGCAAAATATGTTTAGCAAGGGCTTCGCATTCGTTTAAGATCTAATCAGGTAGTTTGGCCGTCTGCGTTATGCATCAATTTACTTCGGTCAATGTAGAAAAATTACTTGTTACTTGAGGAGAAGAATTTATCGAATTCTTGTCTATATTCATCATCTGTTCATTGGGACTTAAGATTTGTCTTACCTGTGAAATATTCGTTTTGGTGTTCTCAGCAAAGGTTGTAGGTTTTGTGCTTGCCGTTATCTTATATACCCATTCTTTCCCCCCCTTTTTGTTGCGTACCAATTTCCCTTTGTTGACATACCTGGATAGGTAAGTTGCAATCGCGTCGAGGCGCATAGATTCTCTATATTCTTCTTCATACATTTCCTGTATGTCGGAAGAAGTAAATGTACTGGTGGGAAACTTATTCTCTACCACATACCATATCCTTGAGCCAACTGATGACAGTCCTTCGTTGGAATGTGTAGTTGGTTTTCTAAAGCCACTGGTGTCTCTATCGCTGTTTTCTGCAAGTGAGCCTTTATCCGGTGTATTCAATGACTCCATTAATTCATAGACCTTCAAAATTTTATTCTTTGAAATATCCCCATCTAATGAAAGATTGTATTTACTTCCTTCGGCGTCCTCAAATTCTATCTTTATCTTTCTTTTTCCTGAGCTCAAGCTGGGGTTCCCTTAGCCAAAGACCGAATGAACGCGCGGACACTTAAAGTAGATGCTTACAATCATTCTAACAAGTAACGTTCTTTTTCTTAGCTAAATTTACTAATCACTAGTTAGCGTTCATCAGAACAACTTGCAATGCAAGATATAGCTCATGAACCAGTGCTTTAATCATCTTATTCACCCATACAAATATACAAGAATTATACCGCCTCTGCCAAATATGAGGTCTGGAGCAAACTAGGCTGAACCACTCGTCCTCCTTGCTGCGACGTAATGCTGCGGCAAATCAAAATAACTTACTATATATTTTACATGTCATAGGAGGTCTTATCTAATCAACGCATATTTTGTGGCTCGAAATAGTAACCGTACCGTGCCTAGGAGTAACTTCAGAGTCAGAGAATTAGCTGTGGCTTCCTCTAATATTCTTTGACCGCCATACTTCAGTCCTTCTACGGTATGAAATAGAGGTGCTCTGTTTGCACCATTTCTTTGAATATGTTCTAGTGTCAGCAGGCCTTCAAGGCTGGTCGAGAAAGAATCTTTCCTAGAAAAGAGTTTTGTCCGTTGGTTCCTTGTTCTTTGTAGAAGGCCTTTTATCATGAGATCTGTTACTAGCTGGGAGACAATTGGCAAGTTAAGCTTGATCTCCTTTGAAATAGCAGCTTCAGTTTTGGCCCTGTTTTTTGTGCACAGGAGTATCATAGTCTCATACTGGGCAAGCTGCGATCTTCCAATGTTTGTCATCTCATTGTGGGTTCCGTGACCGTACTCTTCGTGTCCATTGGCATTCCCGTTGGGGCTACAGTACGAGAAATAATACTTCCTATTTAACCCCATCTAGATATTTTTTATCTCGACAAAATATATACTTTTAGCTAACCTCTTTGGTATTAAAAGTTATATGGTTTAATTCTTTATTCTATCGTAATCTCTCATTTACCGTAATTACGTAATACTAAAATTATTGTTTAGCGAAATTATCTCAGTTTTTTATGGGTAGTAATGGATTTACTGAATATTGTAAAACTGGTAGTCATATAGAATGCAATAACTGCATATGCAAATGTCATGTCCCTGGAACAATAGAGTTTTTGTCTAGAAGCATAGCAAAACTTGAGAAAGAAAGTCCCGGTCTAGGCGAATCATTGCCCAGTTATTGAGGTTTTTTAGTACAATTAGGGTTCTCTAAAAATCTCACCGATAGATATACACCGAGAGATATCTCTAGGTCGTTGTCCCGTTGGTATAGTATGGCTTATCTGTTTAAGCCCAGCTCAAATTACATCCAATCTCTACGATACCCTTACCAATCATGGATACTCCGACACCCTTACTTATCATCATAAGAATCAAAGACGAATCTTCCCTTCTGAGCCCTAAGCAAATATCTCTTACCATTTCTAAAAGTTAATCTAAGTTCATTTCCTTCCTCCTCTATGTCAGCAAGCTCTTGACCCTTCATCTCTGTTATCTCTACCATTTTTATGCTTACTACTTAGGGAAACCTATATTTAGACTACTGGGAGGTGATCCCCAATATTCTAAGAAATATTTCTTTCAGTAGGATCTTTTATCATGGAAGTTATCATAGACGTCTACAAAGGCGTTATAACATAACCTATTTTGCCCACTGAAAACTCCCAGCATTTATGGCCTTCTCACATTTTCTCAAAGGATCTGCTAGCGCTTTGGCTTTGAAGATCTCTTCTTGCGATATATTCTTCCAATGCCTTGATCATAGGACCCATCTTAAAGGTCTGCGGCATTACATCAACTTTTATATGATACTTTTCGAGTGCACTCCTGGTCGACGGTCCGACGGCGACAACAACGACATTTCTGTTTAGGGAATTTTTCAACTGTTCCAATAAGTGGTTGGCCTCGGCTATCCCAATTAGATCATACGCAGACGGAGGACTTGTAAATGTTATTGAATTTATATTTCCAGCAACAATGTCGTGGATAAGACGAATTACCCTTTTCTTACTTGGGGCTACATAATCATAGCCCATCGACTTCAGAATAGAAGCTCCTTCTTTCTTGAGGCTAGGAGAATATCGATAAGTGGAGGCTTCAATGACAGTTTCGGACCCCGCATCATAGAGCGAGTCACTAAGTTCATGTGTATCATTACCATGCTGTAGAACCGCGACTTTTTTTCCTGCTACACCCTTTGTGAGCAGTAATTTTGATACTCCAGTCGCAGTATTTTCATCTGGCACTAGGCTGACTTGAACACCATATTTTTTTAGAGCCATCTTAGGTTTTGAACTTCTAGCAATGATTGTTGTTCTTAATAAAGATTGGAGTAACTTTTCTTCGATACCCAATTTCCTGGCGATAGAAAAAAGCGAAAAAACACCCGGAGCAGTCATGAAGACGATATAGTCAAAATCTTCATGGGTTACCCTATTGAGAAACTGGATAACCTCGGGGCTTGGTATTTGCAGGTCTGCATCAATTCCGACGGTTGGAGCTAAGTAAGGCTTGCCTCCAAAACTCTTTATAATATGAGCAAGTTCCCATGCCCTCCGACTAGATGTAACTGCGACAGTTATCCCGTTAAGAGGCATGGCTACACATCTTGGTTACATTTTATCACTTTGACTTTAAAACTCTTTGTTGTGTTGTGATAACCGAACTCGGCTTTAGCTCTTTAGCTGAATCGGGTAGGGATATACACTGATGTAAGCCTTATAAAGTCTGCACATTTAAATGCTAAAAGTATTTTCTTCAGGGTGGATCTTCTCTTTTTCTGTGGGTTTCGAGGTGTCATATTGGAAAATCACATAATACGCTCGATTCTCTAAACTAACTAGTGCTACAATTAAAGATATTATCAACTCTATTTATCTAGTATATTTATAAGATGCTTACAAAAAAATTATACTCATTGGCAAACAGGATTAGTGCAGCTGGCTTTATTTTTAATATTTTGTTGATCTTTTCAGTTTTATGTTCAAATACTAATTTCGGCACAAATTCAGCCTCTGGCCAGGAAGATAATCTGCCAAAAGTCCCTTCCATAAAGATTGTCTCGCCTGAAGACGGCCAGCTGGTTCCGATTTCAGACTCCAATACTACCGGTGGGACCAATGCTAGGTTCAACAATACCTTATTGATATCTGGAACAGCTACGGATGATGCTGATTCACCTTGCGACGTTTCTGTTCTTTTAAATGATGTTAGACCATATCAACCAACAACACCCAGGGATAATTTGGGAAGTGATGATTATTCTAGCTGGCAATTCCTTCTGACGCCTGATTATGCACCTATAAAGCTAGGAACAAACAAAATAACGGCCAAATTAGAATGTCTCAAATCACCGTCAAACTTGACGAAATGGTACAGCGTTAGCATAACGGGGGTGACCCAAGAACAGTTTCTTGAACAGGAGGAGCAGATCCAAAGACAAAAACTTGAGCAAGAGCGGCAGGAACAGCAAGCCCTACGAGAGATTCAACTTCATAAACAAAGGGAGCAACAGATGATAGAACGCGCGAAAGCAAATGCTGCCAAGATTAATCAGAGTGCAATGTTTGTTACGATTGAATCACACGAAACGGGTCAATATGCGCCGATTGGTCCACTTACGATTTCGGGAATATCTTCTGATGATATCGAAACAGACTGTGAGGTCTATATCGATTGGAATGATCTCAAACCATTCCAAAGGGCCAAACCAGAGAATTCGATTAGTGACCCTGGGAGCCAATTAGCCAGGAATGATTACTCAAACTGGACGTTTACTTTTACCAAGGAATATCATGAGATTGCTGAAGGGACAAATGAACTAACGGCCAAACTTGATTGTCTTGCTTATCCTAACAATTACACAAAGTTTTCTAGCATAAATGTCACTGGCGCTCAAAGAGAACTAATCTTACAGCAGCAGCAAGAGGCACAATTGAAGCAGCAGCAGATGATAGAACGCGCGAAAGCAAATGCTGCCAAGATTAATCAGAGTGCAATGTTTGTTACAATTGAATCCCCTGCTGAGAATCAAACTGTTCCTACGAATTCCAGCTTGACGATAACAGGCACATCTTCAGACAATGCTACCACAGATTGTGATGTTTCAGTTGTACTGAATTCAAAGACACCCTATCAGAAAGCTTTGCCAATAAATGGTTCAGATACAATGGATTACTCAAACTGGACGTTCACCTTCATACCAAGCTATGGAGTACCAAAGGACGGAGAAAACGAAATGACATCCCGAATTTCCTGTCTTGCTTATCCTAATAATTACACAAAGTTTTCTAGCATAAATGTCACCGGCACAGCTGAGAGTTCATCATCATTGCAGGTGCAGCAAGGCACGCTTCAACAGCCACAGCCGCAACAACAGCAAGGTACGCTTTCACAAGAGCAGACAATACAGCAAGGGCGAAGGCACAATATCCCAAATTCATACTTTAGTGGTAATCCTGTTGGCTACCAGCCTCAATCTATTCACATGACTCTTTATTAGATCGTTGTTGGAATCCTTTTTTAGCACCGTTCAATCCTTGTCAGGGTGGACAAGCGAAATGCTGAGTCGCTATATCTTTAGCCCTCGAATAGGACTGATATGAACACATAGTTCTAGATAAGAGTTCCTACAAATATGATAGTATTTTTTTTCTCTTCTTCATAGGAACTCAGTTTATTAAGTAATAATGATCAGCTATAACGGATGGTATGTCGACTACAAACTTTAGAAGTAAAGACGAAGTAATTGGACAGGTTCTTGAGGCCGCCCGAGAAGCGACTTCGAAAACAAATATTATGTATAGATCGTTTGTTTCATTTGATAAACTCGAAGAACTGCTCGTACATTTGATGGCAGACGGAATGCTAGAACAGGAAAAAGGCGAGATGACGTATCGGACTACCCAACAGGGTTTAGACTTTCTATCTGCACTAAATGAGCGGAATACAACTCCAAATCATCTTTGCAAGGCAAACTCCTCTGAGAATGACGGCATTAGAAATGCAGGCCAAAATCCTACTTTAACAAGTTCTTGCTTGGATATTATTTCGCAGACCAATAGTTCCCAGAACATCGATAGCCAACCTGTATTCGATGAACTGGTTTCTTTTGACAAAGTCCTAGTAATAGGATTAGGACAACTAGGACTACCAGTGGCAAAGTATGTTAAAGATAGGGGCTTTGATGTATATGGATATGATATTAGTACCAAAGCACTTGAACGAGCAGAGAAAA
>JALZGI010000304.1 GCA_030861105.1 Thermoproteota archaeon | reverse complement strand
GTTGCTGTTGCTGTGCGTTCACAGAGATTGTACTTATCATCAAAATCGCAACAATAGACAAATATGCTAGATCTACTGCTGATATCAAAACAATTTTTTGTTTCACAAGTCTAACCCTTATCTTTCCCTAATTTAAAGAAAGAACAAGAAAGAACAAGAAAGAACAATATTGGTATGTATTGCATCTTCTTCTAACTTATACATTACATACATCTGATTTTCCTAACAGGTAAAAACCATATTCGCCTTTTCCAAGAAATGGTGATTTGTTATCTGCAATTCAGCATAGCAATCAAATATCATCTTCCATAATAACCTTATGAGTATGAGGAAATGCAATATTCACAAACAATCAAAAACCTATGTGCAAGGATGACTAAGGGTTATAAACAATGTATATTATGACTAAAATAATGAAATATTCACATGTGAAATTAGTTTGGATATTTGTAGTCATTAGTTCCACTTTTTTGCCTGCAGTTTCTCTAAACCAAGAAAGAGTATATGCTCAAGACTCTTCCGGTACGACAAATGCAACAGCATTATCTGGCGATGATGCTAGTTCTCAGAGTGGACAATTACAAAATCAATCTATTAACTACTTTGATGGATCGTTAGGATATTTAGTATATCCTAGTTCAGCTAATACAACGGGTACTTCAGCAGGACAACAACAACAACAACAAAAACTTCCTGCAGTAGTTATGGTTCATGAATGGTGGGGTTTGAATGATAACATTAAAGATATGGCTGATGAACTTGCAAGTGAGGGTTATGTTGTACTTGCAGCAGATCTTTATAATGGAGAAGTAGCAGCCGATCCCAATCGTGCAAGAGAGTTATCTTCCTCTGTAAGAGAGAACCCTCAACAAGCTATTTCAAATTTGCAGTCGGCAGTACAATATTTGACTTCACTTCCAAACGTTAACAGTTCAAGAATAGCCGCTTTGGGATGGTGCTTTGGAGGAGGTCAAGCGCTGCAACTAGCATTAAATAGCGAACAACATCCGCTGGCTGCTACTGTGATATACTATGGCAATTTAGTAAACGATACAAACGAACTTTCTAAGATAAACTGGCCAGTCTTAGGAATCTTTGGTGACCAAGACCAAGCAGTACCTGTTGAATCAGTAAATGCATTTGAACAAGCCCTAAACGAAACAGGCATTACAAATGAAATTTACCTATACCCAGGAGTAGGACATGCATTTGCAAATCCATCAGGAGATAACTATGCGCCTGAAGAGACTGCTGATGCTTGGGAGAAGACATTAGTGTTTCTGAAGAAGTACGTATAAGCACAGGAAAATAAGTGATCCAACTATGATGGATACCATTACAAATGAAGTGAATTTGACCATCAGGTCTTTTTCATAAGCTAGGTTTAGGGAAATGAAGCTTAATAATGAAGGTAAGCCGGTAGTAATGATGCAATGATGAAATCAAAGACACTCACAGTATCAGTCATTGTGTCTGCAGCGATATTAATGTCAGGAATACTACAAAATAATGCCATTGCTTATCCACAACAAAAACAAGGGTATTCTCATAACAAGATGATGATGCAGCCAGGGCTGTATGCATTTGGAACCATTGCAAGTCTGCAAAACGATGAAAATGGTAGTCCAACATGGATAGTATCAGGTATTTGGAAAGGTAGTCTATCGATGGGCAACGAAACACAGGGTATGGAGGGTAATCAAACCAATACCACCTCTGCTGCTGCAAATGCAACATCCACAACAGGCGGTCTTCCAAATGCAACATTTAATTCCAAATTCAATATGGTTATGACAAATGGATCTGCTATGCATGATCACGAAATTTACAACTTCGAACTTGCAAGCATGTCTAATCCAAATAATACAACATCAGTGTTTAATGGAACTGCCACTATAACCATGAGACAAGGACCAGTAGAGAATGTTCCTGTTAGTATAAAGCGAATAGATAACAATGTCATAAGTATATGGGCTGACCCTACCATGATCAATAATCACTTTGGAAACACACCAATATTTGGTACAATAGAAAAACTGTTAAGTGTAGAAAAGTAAACTGAAGAATGTTTGCTATTCTTTATTTTAGAATCTAGAACAGCAATCTTCACATCTTTTTCCTGAACTCTACTCACATAATAGCTATCAAGGCATATAGAAGCCAGCGGGTTCATTATCGTATTTGTATTTGATAAAGATTGTAATTGTTACTTTATACCAATAGATGAGCTAAGACTAAAACTCATGTAGACCCAAATTCACATATGTCTTTCGACAACAACATTTTTTCCTTCTTTGTTTTTTGTGTTTAAAAGGAATACTCCATTATTAACATATTGTCCTTCCAAACAGACTACTCTTTCGATCCCTACTGATAGGATAAGTTTGGCACATTGGATACAGGGTTCTCCTGTGATATACAGAGTTGAACCTTGACACTCCTTTGAATTCTGCAATATAGCGCTAGCTTCAGCATGTATACATAGACATTTTTCTAATTGTTCGCCTGTTTTTATTTTACCTTCAATTCTATCTCTGCATCTTTCGCATCCTCCTTGGTTACAATTCAAAAATTGTGAAGGTGTTCCATTATATCCTGTCGATACAATACGGTTGTTTTTAGTTATGACTGCTCCAAACTGTTTGACCAGACAAGAAGACCGCTTAGATATTAGATTAGCTACCTGAATAAAGTATTCATCCCAGGATATTGTCATTCATCTTTAGAAAACAGAGTACGGATATATGGTTATAGTTCATCTGATATTGTACAATGGTTGTTAGTGAAAAAGAGCTATTTTATCTTGATCCTTTTGTCTCTTTTTGATAGTATTATCATTGTCGTTACTATCATTACTATCATTACTACCGTTACTATAGTACGCCGCCGTATCGTTGCAAATTATGAGGTGCTAAAAACCTATTAAGATCAATATTTATGTAACCTGATTTCTCATAGTGGATACTATATAATTTATTAACAACAGACGCAATATCCCTATGGTCCCTTATACCATAAGAGGATTCAAATTACACCTCCTTACGGTACTTTTTAACTAGTCAAGATACATCAGATGGTATCAATAGTTTAGGTTACAAGTAGTACAAACTATAATTGAGCCCTGTCATACGGCACTCTCATCGTTCGAAAAGCACAAATCTGATCATATACTTAAAGTAACTAGGAAGTGATTGTGCGTTAAGTTGGGTATATCCAAATTGATTAGAGATCCAAAACTGCAGATTATATTAATTACAGCAGTTTCCTCTGTTACTGTATTTGTTCTTCCTATGATGCTCAAAGAACTTGTAGACATAATTTTCATTGGTTGTATGATAACTGCTCTAATTATTGGGGTGTCTTATTTTGTTCACAGAAGATATAGTCCTTCAATTGCGGTTACAAAAAAATGAATTAGAATATAGAATTGTTATCCAGAGCCCCTAGGATTTTCCTTTACTTCTTTCAAAACACTTTGCAAATATTCTCTAATATCCTCTGTTGAAGTAGGAGGCACCACTCCTGTTTCATCTTCTATTGTGGCAGACTGCTTGGTTACATCATTTATAATTTCTTGCTCCATTTCAGCTGAGCCTATGTTGTCTAGCAATTTTGATTTATCTAATGCAGATCTTCGTACGCTCACTCTTAGATTTGCATCGGCCGCTATGGACACTGCAGAAGAATAAAGCCCAATTAAAACCACATATGAGGATAGTCCAACTGAAGCAACACAAATAAGTGCAAAAGGAGGGTAAGGAGCGATATCTATGTCAGCTGAAGTTGATATCAAAAGTAAGACAAGACCATTTGCAGTAATTATCATATAATCTCTCAATATTCTCTTATTTCCGGTGGCACCTTTAGCTATTATCAAAAATGGAATTCCAAATAAGATGCCGCCGATCAATGCTTGAAAAGAGATAAAAATATAGAAATTAAGAGAGTTGAGACCAAGTGAGACAGCGACAGGTTCAGAAACTACAAAATCATTCAGAAAATAAATTGGAAAAATGATGACTAAAATCCAATACTTTACCGAACCTAGTTTATGATAGGAGAAACGTAAAAGGTAGCTTGTGCTAAGCCATAGTAATAAGACTGATACTAGGCTAGAAATTGTATATGCATAATACATGGTATCAAGCAAGGAACCTGATTCAAATTCACGTGAAATGATATCAGACTGGGAATTTCTCAAAGCTTCCACATTTAGGATCGTAGAAGTGTAAAAGACTATCAGTTCTGATATTATCCTAACTGTGAGGGCTACCGATGTTAAGCCATACAGCATGACAAGAAAACTTCTGGAACTTATATACCATGAAAGGAAGCGCAATGAAAGAGTTCCTAAGGCAGTTCCGGCTAGGCTATAACTTATTATTAATGCACTTATTAAAAGAGCAGAGTAATATTGTGTAGTTAGTAGCATTAACAAAATTACAACTAGAATTAATCCCGCCAATACTGACTGAATTATCAATATTATTCCATTCAACCTATCAATTATGGCTGATTTGCTTGCAATTGATTTACCTCTATTTGTAACAAATCCCAAAATCAAATACTGTCCTGCTAAAAAGGTGATTGATAAGACGATAAAGGTAGTGACTCCCCAGAAAGATGAAATTTTGAATCCACTGAGGGATATGTTGCTTAGCAACAGATCTGTAACAAGTACTCCGATTACTATATAGAAAATATAATGAAATCTTCTTAGGTTGTAATACCCTGCAAATTTTTTTTGAATGCTAATATTTATTAGACCACTCAACCATTGTCAGACTTTATATGCTATATGTATTATATCAAATGAAAACATCTGCAAGGCAATCTTCCTTCCCTTCTGGCTTCCCACACTCCTTAAAATAGTCTTTCAATTTTTACAATAATATAAAGAAAATAGACAGTAAAGTCAAGTCATGTTTTATAACTGCCTATGAAATTAACTATGAAGCATTAAGAGAACAGTTTCCCTCATTAGAAATGGAATGTTATGCTAAACCAATTGAAATAAATGAATTGATAAGAAAATAAACGAAGAGTTAGACCGGAGTTAGCAAGATAAATGCTATGTGTTGTTAAATTTGCGATAAAGTGCTTTCAAGTTATTACAAGACCTGCATCTATATTCTCCTTCTTCAATAAGTGTAACACTTTCACTAACCTCTCATTTGGATTTTCATAAGTTATTACAGGACAGCCGGTGTATTCTTTTTTGCACTTATTAGAATAATATCTTGTAAATCTAGCTAGCCTCATTCAGTCTTCCTATATTTCCTAAAGTGATCAAAATCCTGCCACATTTTCGTTGCTACTTTTCCAAGAAATATTGTTATGACATGTCTCTTATAGCCAAAAAATGATAATAGATAGAATAAATGCCAAGCAACCCTTTTACACTATGCATGATAATATAATGATGTGAATACCGGTAGCAGGAATAGCGTCTATGTAGTACAGGAAGAAGGGTATGAGGGTAGCAACATATTAGGAGTATTTTCGACATTGCAAAAAGCAGAGTCTTTTAAAAAGAAATTCAAGGAAATATATCCAAATAAGTATTCTTCTTCTTCTGACTTCTGGAATATTAGGATTACAGAGGCAAGAGTAGATAGTGAAGAGAAATATGAAGAAGAAGCAGGTTGGATATGGAATGAGTTTAATTTTCAGTAATTCAAGAACAAACACGTAAAGATTCGGATCCTCAATTATGTTTGATTAGTCGGTTATGTACATACTACTTTTTTCTTGTGATGATTTGTCGATGGCGCTAATCTGTTCTACTGATTTTGTTTTTGTCTAAATGTATCCCAAGTCTTCTATAATACAGATAGATTGTGCTGCTTCTCATTGTAAACAATTGCAGGATTATAAATAGTATGTTTTTAATTGGTAATTATGTTGTTTAATACTTGTCTTATGCCATAATTAGGAATGGTAAACACAGTACAGCAACAGCCTCCTCCTCCTAAAATCTCTGTATACCAATCTTTGGCAGAATTTGCTACAGGGTTTTTCCTGAAGATTTAGTGAATCGCAAAAGTTTGATGTTAGGTCTGCAACCAGGTCTGTGATAACCGACTATTTTAATAGTAGATATGGTTTTTTCTTTATCTTTTGCTACCGAAATGAGTTCATATTATAGATCGTCAAGTGCAAAAGAAATAGCAAAGTCACGTTTTTTTCTTAATAACATTAGGATATTTTCAATATGTGCTAGACACCAGATATCTGATAGAAAAACTCAAATCATAGAAGAGAAAGACAGATGTAAATGACATTAGTTGTAACAATTCTTGGGCTCATTGAGAAGTAGCTGTAATAGTGTTTCTTTTTTTATGAAGATTTAGAGAATCTTACAACCATGGAAACGCAAGAAAAAATACGGACCAAAGTATCTTGTTGTGAATATAAGATTATAAGATTATAAGACATATAGAATGCTTCATAACGATCAGAATAAGGTAGATCTGTTGACAAATACTCTCTTACTACTTGTCCAGTTAAAGTCGGTAACTAAAAGCACGTTTGTTGTTCTCCTCCCATTGCTATTGATAGTAATCACAGCTCAACCATATTCTTTGCTAGTACTGGCGGACGATGACGATGAGCCAAGTACCTTTCAGCTGGATGATTTGCGTACATGTACTATACAAGAGAAAAATATTCAAGGACGAACTATAATAGGAACAATTCTTGCAGATGTATGCAAAGGCACTGACCAGAGTGAGACCATTTTGGGTCTACAAGACAATGATATCTTATCTGGGCGTGGAGGTGACGATATAATTGAAGGCAATGAAGGAGACGATAAAATATTGGGAAATGCAGGTGATGACGTACTCCAGGGCAATACTGGCGACGACAAGATCGATGGTGGAGGACGGAATGACGTTCTGATAGGTGGAGGTGCTGGTGGAGGACGGAACGGCGTTATGATAGGTGGAGGTGATGACGATATTCTCTCAGGAGAGGATGGAAACGATGTATTGTACGGAGTAATTGGCAATGATATAATGAGAGGTGGCCCTGGTGCAAATGAATTCATATGCGGAGATGGTGTAGATATTGTATTAGATTACAATCCAGCCAAGGGAGACATCATATCAAATGATTGTGAAATAGTAGCAAGCTGAGAGGCGTGAGAAGCTTAGTTTGAGGAAACATTTTGTCCACACTATTGCAGTTTTTAGCGTTATTATTTTGTTATTTTCTGTATTTGACATGGGTTTGAGGTCAATTGTCCCCACTATTATTCACGCACAGGCATCCAAAGATAAAGTCTTTGTAATGTATGCCGCTTCTCTGATAAAGACTTTTGAAGAAACCCTAGGGCCTACATTTTAGAAGGAAACTGGCTATATCTATGATGGTGAACCAAGAGGCTCAGTGCAAATCGCAAACATGATAATTTATGGTTTAAGAACACCTGACATCTTTGTAAGTAAGTCGTCCACAAGCATAAAGTTATCTACACTCATAGGCATCTGACTAATGTTATGAATCAAACTATCCTGTGGGAATCTGAGAAATGACAATTTAAAGGTCAAATTTATCTAATCACCTTTTATTCTTGTTCTCCACCTAGGATAATCCTCTCTCCATTTATGGTGATGAGTGTATTGGAATGAAGTGTATTTTGTTCAGATGCACCATCACGCAAACGTAGCGCTTCAGATGGGTCTGGTATATTTATTAAGTTATTATTGTATACCGCATTCTCAAAAGAGTCTTCGTCTATATCTATTCCGCTGCCACTATCTGAAACAGTATTATTGTAAATCTCATTGTTATGTGACTCAGAGATAACAATACCTTGTTCTTGATTACTAACAATATTATTCCTAACAACAGAATCATACATATTTCTACTGAGCATTATGCCCATATTGGTATTGTTATAGATTTTGTTATTTTCTATTGTTATATTATAGCAGTCCACAGAACAGATGATGCCTATTGCCCCATTATCATGAACTATATTGTTTCGAATAATCATATCATGGGTTCCCGTGTGCGGATCTAATCCATAGTGGCCATTATGATGAATATGGTTGTTTTCAACAACCATACCTCCTACTCTATCTGAGTAGAAAGCAAACCACATATTATGTATATTATTTCCTCTTATTATGCTACCATCACCTCCATCATATCTTAGTCCACTACGTCCTGCACCTAACCCTCCTTCATAACCAAGATAAGCTAGTTCTGAATTGGTAATATCTGTAGTCCCTGTTGCTTCTTCTTGAATTCTTATATATGGTCTTGGAGTACCAACTTCGACATCTACGCCTTCCCTATGAGAATCTTTAGTTGTTGCGTAATCATTAGTATCTGGATTCCATGAAGTTACCTTTACTGAATCAATCTTTAATGAACCTGATATCAGTATAGGATATGCAGTCTCTCCATCGGCGTTAATCTTTAGCCAAGAAGTGTCGGTAGAATTAATGTAGAGTGTTGCACCCTGTTCAATTATTATACCAGCATTTAGTAACCAAACCCCATTAGTGATTTCCTTATGTAGCAGGTCTGGATTTTGTATCTGGTTATCAATATTGGTCAGGTTAGTATGCTTGCAACTAATTCTTATTGCATTCTCTGTCGAATCATATGATATACATGTATTGGACTCTGTACCTTGTAGTTGTTGACGATTCCGTTCCTGTGAATGAGCAATTTGAACCTGAAATTGGTTTCCTTGAAGAACAAGAAGAAAAAGTATTAGTTGGCAGATTATTGTTATCATTAAAATCACTAATTCTAATTTCGCTTATAAAATATAACCTGCTATGCATCTCATTCCAACTGAAGAATGAATCCTACATCCTCAGCTACTTCACATTTAACCATAGTATGTTCAAAGATTGCCGACATTGTGGTTCTTGGCTTACTTGTCATTTTCTTTGTAGGCTTCTTAGCATTTGAC
>JALZGI010000294.1 GCA_030861105.1 Thermoproteota archaeon | reverse complement strand
GAATAAACCTAACCCAACGAGTGCCAAAGCTATTCAGCCGCAGAGAACCAGAAGACGGAGAGCAGAAGAAATTCCACCAGCCTGGAGTTAGGCTGATCTCAGCTTGTACAATCCACAGAAGATAGTTTTCCCCATTGATAAGTTTCCCACATTCTAAATGAGCCATAAAAGGAGGCTAACATGGACATGACCAGATTAACTGCAACACCCCTACAGCAACCCAATGACAAGACGCCAGATACTCATGAGATCAACATTGCCATTATCCCAACGCTAAAACTCAAAGCGCTTTTCAAAGACATTGAAACAGAGCTTAAGCACCGAGACGTCACAGACAAGAGAGAAGCGCTTGAGAGGATGCGCGACATAGCCGCCGAATACGGCTTAAATCTCAGCGAGGTAATCAATAAAGAAGGACGACTAGATACCAAAAAGCCAAAGTCCAAAAATGCGGATCAAAACAGCTTGCCCAAATACATTAATCCTGATAATCCAGATCAAACCTGGAGCGGGCGGGGGCAAAAGCCCAAATGGCTAAAAGAGGCGCTGGCAAATGGCAAAACACTTGAAGAGTTTTTAACTCAACAACCAGAAGAACAACCAGAAACAGCCGCCAAGGAGCAACGGGGAGAAGCCTTTGCTTTATGAATCTGACTAGTCGCAAGCAATAGATCACAAGTAGGCGCCCGACGCCTATACACCACGCCTAGGCGCATCTCTATCCAATCATGGAGCACGCAACCATTCAATAAAGGGGGTAAGTGTGCGTGCCTACTCAAAAAATTATGGGGTCAGCTGAGGGAGCAGTCAGGCGCGAGATTGTAGGAAAAAAATCAAGGTTTCGCGCCTGACTGTTCCCTCCCCGCCACTTAGGTGTCGTGTCGGTCGCTGACCCCACAAAGGATCATGCAAAAGTAAAATTCCCCCCTTAACCCTCCTTTTACTTTTGCATGGTGATTTGTAGAGAAAACGCACGATTTTAAACCCAGAGGCGGGAACTAAAAGCAAGGCTTACGTTCCAATTCAAGACAGGGAAGGGAGGTGATGTAATACGGCTCTATACACAATTATAAGGATATATGAAGTACCTGCTGATTCCAAGCAGCAAGCAACCGAGCGGATGATGGAAGCATTAATGCTTCATACAGAACGTGATTTCCACGTGAAGGACATTATCCGTGAGCCTGAGAGCAAACCCGGCACAGGTACATTAGTTGACCTGCGGCCCACAGGCTGGTTAACGCTCTTTCGAGAGCAGCTGGTGATGCTTGTCAAAGGTACATCAAACAAGAAGTAGCTTGTCTATTGCCGGAGTATCTGGTTACTTTCCTGCATGCTTGACATACGGAAAGAGAAGAGCATAGACATAAAGACTTGACGGACAAGTGTATATGTCGGGATTGCTCGAATAGCAGCAAGTTATGATTTTTTGCCTTTTGACTTTCAACCTGCTGAGACCAGCGAAAGCTGAAAAAGGCGAGGGAGAGTTTCTCTACCGAAAATTAAAGGCAGTCAAAAAACAGCCTGCCAAACATGAACCTGATACTTGGTTAATACCGAGGGTATATAAAGGCAAAACAAGAAGCAGAAACAAAAGCCATAGAGTTATACAAGAAAGAAAAAGATACATGGCTTGAGCCTCGTTTGGTCGAGACAGAAGACGAGTACGAGGTAGAAAACGAGCTAGATAGAGCGTAGCGCTCTAACACCCCGCACAGAGACTTTGAGCAACTGTGCGGGGAAAGTCCTAGGCTTCACCATACACGTAGAGTTCAATCAACCCCTTCACACACTACTGCCTTGCCCTAAAGGGAATCGAAAGCAGTAAGGAAGCCAAGGTTTCCTCTTTTGCAAGGATTTCCTACGGGTTCGTTCCTCATCCGTATTCCTCTGTTTGCAAAATTCACCTTCCACTTTTATTCCTTCAATTAAGGAAAGCAAGCAGCTTTCCCAACAAATATTCTCAAGAGGAGAGCGCAAAACAAGCTTAGAAAGGCAGGTGAAAATACATGAGCGCATTTATGGTCGAGGACGGAACAATCAACAGGGTCATAACCTGGCTGTCCTGGGAAGTCACAAGAAGTCTGTGGCTTAAGAGAAAAGTTGAAGAATCTTTGCATCTTGATACCACTACGCGAAACTGGGAAGAAATACTAGGACACGCCATGTTTGAGCTGAATATTGACGGGGTAAATGATCGGTATGGAGAGGGAGAAGCACAAAAGTTTCGCAAACTCAATTACCATTACTCTCCCGCTACAGTTTCAGAAATACAAGTTCTCAAATCACTGCAGTGCTGGCTCTATCAATGTACAGAGGGTGAGGTTGTCAAAAAACCGCTCTTTGTATTCTTTGACACTGTGGTTGAGAAGCATTTAATGAGTAACATTATCTCAGCTCTTGCAGAGTACAAGCACGCGAAATGGGGATAGTGTTAAAAGAGGAGAAGTGGGGGGGCGACTCCCCACTTTTACTTCTCCTACTATCATTATGAAAGGGGAGGTATAGAACCTGCTGTGATATAATCTTAATAGGATAAAAGATGAAGAAACTATTACTCTTATTTGCATTCGTATTCCTATTCGTTGTATCACCGGTTGAAGCGCACCCCGGGAAAACAGCAGCGGATGGGTG
>JALZGI010000264.1 GCA_030861105.1 Thermoproteota archaeon | reverse complement strand
TCTATCCCGCCTTGAAGATGGCGCGGACCTCGCCGGCCGAGGCCTTGCGGACCGAATAACCGGTGCTGAGGAGGATTGCCTCTCGCATCGGTACAGAGAGATCAGCAATTCTAAATTTGGATTTAGCCAGTATCAGCAGGCTCAATCTCGAGCTGTTCAACCATAAAGGCCATCAAATGGGACCAACTCTCAAAGAAGAGATACTTGGTCAGGGTGGTGAAGTCATGAAAGAAGGTTTTTCGGGCTGACAGGGTTTGGCGAATAGCTTGGTAGGGAAGGTCGACGAACTGTAAAAACGTGTGAGCTAAGAAGGCCAAGAGGTTCAGCGTCAATAAAGTGGTCGAGAGGAACTGGCTGCCATGACCATAATTATGCTCTAAGTGATAGCCCTTGGTTTTGAGGACATTAGTGTTCTCGTTTTCCACCTTCCACCGTGCTCGTCCTGCTTGAACAATCTGGGGGACATTACTGCGGATGAGAGGAAAATCGGTAATAAAGGCATTCCGATAGAGGACTTCTCCGGTGTCGGTGCGGGTAACCGTCAGTTCGACCCAATTGACTTCAAGGGCCGTTTCGCCGCCATTGAGGGGCAATTGATTGAGGTAGCGGTAGGTAGATCGCTCATGAAAACGGCCGTTCCATTTTTGCAGGGAAAAGCTCTGCAGATCCCCCGTCTTCTCAAAGGAAGCCACCCACTCATAAAGGGTTTTGTGCGAATCGGGCTTACAGACCAGGATGAAGTGAAAGCCATGGGTGAGTAAGTCTTGGCAGAAGGGTTCTTTGGAAAACAAATCATCACCTAAGATAATGACCTCCTTGGCCGCTAGCGCGGCATTGCGTTCAACCCACCGCTTGGCGGCGTTGAGTTCACAATCCTGTTTCTTGGCGCCATCCGGAGACACAATGAACTCCGGCTCTAAGGCAATGACTTTGGGATTGCCGGGAGCCACCACCACCGGCGTGAGGACTTTATGAGAATAGCTCACTTTGCCATTGGTGTGATGGGTTACGGAACAATTTGAACAGTGGATCTTGGACGACCGAAAATACTCGGTCCCGTCGATAGGGACTAATAAGCAGCCTTCAAAAAACCGATACCCCTTCAGCTGTCCCGCTTTTTCTAGTTGCTCGAACGTGCTCGAAAACACGGGGTAGAATAATCGAGGATCGATGGGATCGAGTAGGTTACGGATTTGATTGTCTGAAGGGATCTGCTCAATGCCAAATAAACTTCGGGCATTGTTCCGCCTTTGCGCTTGTTCCATCGCCTGCTGATATGCCAAAAAGGAGGGCGCTTGACTAAAAAACATCGCAAAGGCGCCTAACACCGCCTCCTTTATCGAATAGCGTAGATTGGGACTGAACCTACGATGATCGGGAAGACGGTCAAATAACTCATGAATCTTGGAAACAAACCCCTCAAAGCTCAACGTCTCAAACATGTCTATCTCTTCAATATAAAATAGTTGAGGCCTGAAGCTTATCTCCATCTCTGTCAATAGCGGTAGCCAAATTCCAAATTTAGAATTGCTGACTATTAACAGTCGGGTCGCTCATAGTAAAGAGAAACCCGGCAAGCTCGATATTGGAATTGAAATACCCCTTAACTTCTTTAATGGTCTTGCTGATTTGGACAATAGAATCAAGTTCAAAATATCCAGGAGAAACGACAACGATCACTTTATCTGAGGCCGTCATGGCATTAATTGTGAGCCAGGAGAGGGTAGGGGGGCAGTCGATAAATACAAAGTCATAGTTATGCTTGATGAGATCAAGCTCTCGCTTCAAGCGCTCTTCCCGGTGGTCTATGGCGGTAGTTAATTCAACATCTGTATTGGAGAGTAGAATATGGGAGGGAACGATATCGAGGTTTGGAATTTGGCTTTTATGAATTGGAAGCGTGTTTCGATCTAGAATTGTGGTAAATATTGTTTGTTGTTTTTGCAGCTGTTGGTAATTTGGAAGAAGTACTTTACTACTGTTTGCTTGCGAATCAATATCAATCAAGAGTACTTTCTTGCCTTTTCGCGCTATACCTGCTGAGAGGGAAATACTTGAAGAGGTCTTGCCAACTCCGCCTTTCTGTGATGCTATTGAAAATATCATACTAAGTTAAACCTACCAAAAACCCCATAGGGTTATTTCGATAGCGTTTCTTATAACTAAGACTAGAATAAAGGATAATTTATCATATTGTCAATACTACAAACCAGATCAATATTGCTGTAAGGAGGCTCACAATTTTATATCCTGGGCATAAAAGTCATTTTGATTGTCAAAGGAAGAGTTGATTATACAGAAGGTTATTAATCTTTCTCCTCTCTGCTCAGTAGTCAAAAGCTACTGAGTAGAAGGAATGGGATTACTTACCAGCAAGAGTATTCACGGCTGCCATGAAAATTTACGCCACTCAAACGTTGCCTCAACAAAAAGTATCTGCTATCTTTTCAACGCAACGAGAGCTTTTTAAGCTCCAACGTAGATAGAAAAGATTTCCGAGCCTTTGAGGAAGTTAATAATGGATCTGAACCTTGAAAATTTAGAAGTGTATACCACCACTGAGCTTGAAAAAGCCCATCGGAAGATCGGTAAAATCCTAGAAAAGCGAGCTGGTGGGGAATTGAAGCAGATAAGAAAACAAGTGCAGAAACTTGCGGGCGCCCTTGGAATGGAAATTACGGTAAAAGCTGATGGCACATTAAAGCCGGAATCCGAGGTGTCCGAGGCGGAAGAGGAGCTGCCGGAAGCTAATCCTGCCGTACAGGCTACCGAAGAGACCGCCGCGGCAGAAGAAACACCATCTCCTCCTTTGGAAGAGGTGGTAACGGAGATAGAGCGTCCGAAGAAACGGATAGCAAGCTCAAAGCAAGCTCGTAGGCGTCCTTTAAAGCCCCGCAGAGCCTCGTAGGCGGATTTTAGTTTATGGGTAGAGGGTATTAGTTGAACGAAAAGTTGCCGTATAGGCCTTCCGTAGTAAATAGGAAAAAACAACGATTGACTCTTAAACGAATGGAGAAGCCTTAGAAGCAATTTTGAGTGGTAGGGTGGGGAGGTTCCCCATTCCTTTGACTATAAACGTTGCTCTACGGGCTTTTTATGAGCACCAACTTTCGTGCTTCCTACTTCTATCCATAGGTGTGATTGAGGCGGTAGCTGTGGGGGAATGTAAGAGTATTCCTTTGTATAAACCCCGTGAGCTCGCTAGAGCCCCTCTCCTCCCTATTGGATTAAGGCTTTCCGGTCGTTCTCGGGGCTTCTGCGCTCTTGTAGAGCCATTTCTTTCAGGGTCTTCCTTCCCGTTGATGCTTTTTACAGGTACTATCTGGAGTGCTGCAATTTTGCG
Source organism: Thermoproteota archaeon (assembly GCA_030861105.1). Lineage (GTDB taxonomy): Archaea > Thermoproteota > Nitrososphaeria > Nitrososphaerales > Nitrososphaeraceae > TH5893. The sequence continues at coordinate 39 of JALZGI010000264.1, read as the reverse complement.
GGATAAGTAGAATCCATTCGACTTCAATCTATATACATC
>JALZGI010000237.1 GCA_030861105.1 Thermoproteota archaeon | reverse complement strand
CATATTTGTCCTTGAGCCAACCGCATTGCTGCGCCTGTTTATCTCCGCCCTGGGAAAGCTTCTCCCAATAATAGTCCACCTCTTTTTGTGTCTCACAATGCACTTGAAATGAAATGGCTTCATTAAACTTAAAAATCGGACCACCATTAAGGGCTACAAATTTTTGCCCTTCGATTTCAAATTCTACAGTCATTACTGTTCCCGCCTCCCTTCCGTGAATCTCATACCCCTCTTTTCCATAGTGGGTAACATCGCCAACCTTTGAGTTTTTAAAAATGGAGGTATAAAACGTTGCTGCCTCCTCAGCTTTATCATCGAACCACAAACATGGGATAATTTTATGCATATGGATAAGGGAATATAAAATATATATTTTATAAGTGTGTAAGGGATCAAAAGTATAGTTGTTGCGCAATATATCAAAGTATAACACCTTGTTGCGTCTTCAATGGTCTGTCTATCTGTTAGCTATAAAAACAAGGCTGGTTACTGACCTAGGCATATTAAGACTTTAAAGCTCAGATTGTTCTCTACTATTCTAGGAACCCACTTTTAGCACCGATATCAGCACTAATTCCTCCGGCTCCGTAATCTTCTAATTCAATTAGGCCAATTCTTTGGATTTAGCAATGGCATAGATTATCATGTATATTCATACATTTTTCACAATAATATTTTTCCCGTGATGAACGGATAATTTTGACATGCTTGCTTTTGTTTGTTCTCTAGCAGCTATTACATATCAATACAAAATCATTATTGGCTGGATCCATTCCTCCATAGATCTAATTTACTCCTCTTAGATATTTAAATGAAAAATGCAATGTTCAATCAATTCCTTTCTACAATAATCTGGGTGGCATATTTGAGTCAATTCTGTCCCACATCCCACCGAACCCGCTTCACTAATCGCCAATTTCAAAACTTTAGATCTATTATAACATCTGACAAAGAAACAGGAGGAAAAGAAACAACCGTATGGCTCCATATTGCAAAAGAAGAAGGCAAAAAGAACTCCCTGGCTGACCTAATAGCAGAAGGCGACTGCATTCAACTATCAGATAAAAGATTCAGACGAGAACTAGCATCTTGGATTCACTCAAATCGAAGCCATAGTAAAGATGGTATGCCGGGTTATGCGTTTGGATATAGTGATATTATGTCACATATGGGCCCTTTTGTTCTACGGACTTTTGACTTCGGGAAGGGACAGGCAGCAAAAGACCGTCAACTTGCTGTAGGCTCTCCTATTCTTGCCATTCTTGGGACTAAATCTGATGAACCAATGGATTGGCTTAAACCAGGTACGGCTTTGAGCAAGATGTTGCTATTAGCACGTTCTGAAAATGTTTGGCCTTGGTTTTGAACCAGCCCATCGAAGTTCGAGTTACGCCCTAAGGTTCAAGAGTTAGTGAAAGAAGAAAAAGGATTTCCTCAAATTTTGCTACGCATGGGTTATGGAAAGGATGTAAAACCTACTCCCAGAAGACCAGTAGACGATGTATTACGATAAATATATCATCTCAGAAAACCTCAAGCCAAAAAGTAATGATAGTTGGCCCTAAATTGTCGTGCTTATTACTAATTGGAGAACAAGGATCAAGCATTATTGTGATCAAATGCGTTGAAATAAAACCGGAGTGATAAAATACATGCTTGATCTGGTATCAAATGAAGATGTTAAAACGAGGTTATATTATTCTAATTGCAGGTGGTGTATTAGTAGTTGCAGGCGTCGTAGTATCAGCGCTATGGGCCGGCTCTTTTGTGGGTCAATTCTTGCAGGACAATTCGATTATTGGTCAAACACTCGTCAGACCCTCAGAATCGATAAATGCAACTCTACGGGTTAATGACATCTCACGTCCTATATCGATAGCATTATATTTTGAACCACAATCGTCAAACGTCACTCTGCGAGAAACCGTTGTAGACCCGAGCGGCAGGGTGGTAAATACAAATGAATTCTTAAAAGATTTCTTTATAACATTTAGAGTTAATACTGTTGGAAAGTTCACACTTACAGTATTAAATCAGGGCGCCAGTCCTGTTAATGTTGATGGACTATTTGGTTATATACCATTTGTCGGACAAAATAATCAAATCAACCTAAGTCCATTGAATGGTATCATTATAGGAATAATTCTATTTGTGGTAGGAATAATAGCACTCATAGTGGGTATTATATTTATCATAATAGATAGAAGAAGAGAAAGCCGACAACCACCTCCATTAACGCGCTAGATAGCACAAAGTATTTGATTTACTCTTTTCTTTCTGAATACCCTGGATGATATAAAAGCGATAAACAAAAATCGGCAGAGTCCATGTTTAATGATCAATGATAAGAAAAACTAATTGCCAATCGCGTAACTGTAGATGATATGGATCTAGAGACATAGACTCGACTACTATAGATTATGATATTGAGAGAAAAGTTTCGATTACCTCTAAAAACTCATTAGGATACTGAAATATCAATCCATGTCCTCCTCCTCTTATCTGAACAAGCCAAGCACCAGGTATTCTTTCAGCCATCATCACAGAATTTGCAGGAGGAGATGTAATATCCTCAGTTCCAGCAACTATTAATGTTGGGTTAGTTATACTTGATAATCTGTCACAAGCCTCCCACTTGCCCGCTGCCTGGGACTGAAGAAGAAGATTTTGTGCTGGTATTTTTCCCATAGGAAAAACAAAGTTCTTCTCTATGTAGTCAATATATTCGTTTATCCATTCCTTTGGAAATAGTGTTGATAAGAACAAATCTTTACTGGTATTTCCAGCTACCATGCTTCTAAATGCTTCAGGGCTTAATTGCGGAGGTATTGACTCTTTTCCGCCACAACTGGATACCAAGAGTATTAGTCTATCTACTTTATCTGGATAAGTGAGGGCAAATTCTTGAGCAATAAATCCACCCAAGGATAAACCAAGGATGTCAATTGGCTGGTTATTACTATTATTACTACTATTACTATCACTACTATCCAATTTCAGTGCAGCCAAAAAGCCCGCTGTGTCATTTGCAAATTGAGGTATTGAGAATTTTTGTGGATCATTGTCTGCAGTTGTTTGACCAATTCCACGATTATCAAATACTATTATGGTATGATTGGAAGATAATCTGTTTAACATATTAGGATCCCACATATCCATTGTCATTGAAAAACCTGGGATAAGGAGCAAAGGCTTACCTTTGCCAAATATTTTATATGCAATATCTATATCGCCTACTCTAACCTTCTTTGTTTCTGTGTTATAGAGGAATGATGATGCAATTATTGGCGTTGTATTGGTAGTTGAATTTTCTATTGAAGCTGCATAAGCTAATGTGTTGATGTTCATTACTGCAGAAGCAAATACCATTAACATCATTATTGCTACAGATATGGAGAAGAACAATGAAATAGGAATTATCGGCCTTCTCATTCCCAAGACTGTATTAGCATTACCCCATATATTTCCAGCCATATAGTAGGCGTCTTCTGCCTATGTCTATTTAGTATTTGACATAGATAAAAGCATATAATATGTCCTACTAGGAGCAAAAACAAATAATGTAATGTCTAAGACAAAATTTATCGTAATTGCTATTGCAATATAACTTAATTTGGATGTTATCGATATATTTGTTAGAAGGAAGAATCAATCTTCTGCAAAAACCCAATCCAATAGGACGTTTGATGTATACAGCGATAGCAAATATAATAATCGACACGGTTATTGCAATATGGTTACTTAAGCCACCCATATTACAAGGATTTGTAACCCCAAAACAATAGCATCTTCAGTGGTAAGTTATGCTC
>JALZGI010000233.1 GCA_030861105.1 Thermoproteota archaeon | reverse complement strand
CAGCATAAGAATACTCGACACTCCTGCTGTGTTTAATAATGATTCTTTGAACAGAAATTACTGGTATCATAGTCTGAATGATAGGCACAAGCGCTTCGTCATCTTCTCCGTCAGAAATGATAACCGCAGCGTCGGCAGGATACCGAGCAAGCACATGGTTGACTTCACCTCCTATTTTTTCGTCTGCCTCAATTCCTCGGTTTACTTTTCCGGCAACCAGAGCCACTTCGGAATGATAGCCCTTTGATAGCAATTTTTCGTATTCTTTAACCGCACCGAATATTGCATTGGCATCTGGATCCTCGGGGTCTTCAATAGCTAGCCTCAGCCCTGCCTCGGCACAATGGTCTCTTCCCACGATGGGTGTCTTTACACCTCCTTTCGAACCAATGTCATCATCACGATCTATACATAACACGAGAATTCTGTTATGACCTCCCCTTGGGTCTGCCGTGCTACCGTAACGAGTCATCTCTTTGTCAAAATCGTTTAGGTTTGGCGGCCTCAGTGTCATGTATCTTATAAATGTTAGTTTAAACACACGTCCTAATTAATTTATCAATTCCTTTTGATATTATCTTGTTCCCAAAGTCTCATTTTCTCCAGCTTATGTCTCCTTCTCTCTTCTTGCAACATTGTATATACTGTCTTATGGGTGCTACCTTTCATAATCATAGTGACGGCATCATTTGCAAGCCTAACTTCCTCGTACTTTCCTATTATCGCAACACTATGTCCAGATATTGACATATAGACTCCACTTAGTTCTTCTATAGTTTTTCTGGACTTGCCGCCCTGACCGATTATTCGGCCCTTAATCCTGTCCATAGCATTCCCGGACTTGCCGGCGTACTCCTTTAATTCGATTATCTGAAGTATCAATTCCTCATCATCAAGCAGCCGATATGCCCGTTCAGGGGAAAATCCCCTTGAAATAGCCGAAATTATCTCTATTGCTTTGAACGGCTGTGTTTCAGGCAACTCTGTCGAGGCGGCAGAGATTAGAGCCTCACCGTTTTGACTGTCGATCTCTATTTGGACTTTACATTTGTCTTCGATTTCATGTTTCACCCGGCCACTTTTTCCGATTAGAACTCCTATTCGGTCGTCAGGAACCTTTATCAGATGGTGAAAGCTCAATGTGTACTCTGCATACACCTTATTTTTAATCAAATTTAAATTTCCCGTGTTCTTAATAGGATAGGTTGGTGCGTACATTGTTTTTCATCATTTAACCATCTCCCTGGTCCTGCCTAAATGAATCATGTACTGAGTATTTTAAAGTATAAAGGTAGCGCTCACGTCTCACTCTTAGAGCCTAAACTTATAAATCATCAAAAAGGGAATTCCAGAAATATATCTGACGCTGAACTTATTTGCCAAACGTAAATCAATGGCTTGAGTCACAATCCTAGTCCCTACTAGGTTGGCAATGGAGCATGATTTCAACAACTCAGGGGCCTGGGGTTCTTCGATCACTTGCTCTTGAAAATATTCTTTTGAAAGATGTATTGTCAAATCTCCATCCTTCACGGTCATGCCTACTAGTTCAAGATCACAAATGCTGATCATCATGGACCCTTGGTATTTAGTGATCCTAGAAGCGTATCTTTTCATTGATCCTTGACTAATTCTTGCTGGCAATATCGTTGCACTCACATGTTCTTACCAATTGAATAAACTTGAATTAATCTTTTGTGAGAACGACAATTCTCAATGCAATACTCCGGCAAGTGATCATTAATATTGAACTGCGCGTTTTACTTGTCGCCCCTAGGCGCAGAATTTACTTATCTCCACCCCATCTTTCAAAGATATTGTGTTGAACTCCAAATTGATCTAAGACCTTTCCTATAAGATGGTCTGCAAGATCCTCTATAGTTTTAGGTTTATGGTAGAACCCTGGCATGGCAGGCAAAATCACCACCCCATATTGACACAGCCGCAACATATTCTGAAGATGAATAGGTGACAAAGGTGTCTCTCTAGGAACAAGTACAAGCTTTCTAGATTCTTTAATGCAAACCCCAGCAGCCCTTGAGATGAGATTATCATCATATCCGTTGGCAATACTGGACAGGGTTTTCATGCTGCAAGGCACAATTGCCATACCCGTTGTGCGAAATGAACCACTAGATATAGGAGCAGCCATGTTGGAATTTTCATACACTCTTGTTCCTAGAGATCTCACGTAGCTAACTGACTTTTGTGTCTCTATTCGGATATTCCTTTCTCCCCATTCACTAATAACGAGATGGATTTCCATTCTCAATTTCTGCAAAATCTCGAGCAACCGTATTCCGTAAATGACTCCCGAGCTGCCAGTTATGGCCACAATGATTGCCATGTATTTACGTAGAGTACAGCGCCTATTAGTATTAAATTTGCTACAACGGTGGAGGCTACGGTTTATTTACAAGCGAGAACTTTTCTGCTTCATGCTTGCAGTGTTTGGAACCATAGCTCTCGACACTACCCGCACACCCTTTGCAACACAAACAAAAATTTTGGGCGGAGCAGCCACATTTGCATCACTTTCAGCGAGTTTCTTTACTGAAACATCAATCATTGGAGTGGTAGGATATGATTTTCCAACCGAGTACAGAAAAGTACTTGACAAGCGAATAGATACAAGAGGAATTGTTTTGAATAAGAATGGAAGATGTTTTCACTACGATTCCACTTTCGACTATGACCTTTCCCACCGCAAAACAAACAGAACAGAGCTCAACGTGATCGCTGATTTCAGTCCTAGACCTCCGCAAGATTACACAGACAGTGACTATGTTTACC
>JALZGI010000022.1 GCA_030861105.1 Thermoproteota archaeon | reverse complement strand
ACTTTTTCCGCCTCTGTATTCAACCAGATTAGAGTCATCTAACTTACGTAGCATCTGAACAACAGATGGTTGGCTTATACTGAGAAGTTTGGCAATGGAACTAACTTTGACTTCTTCCTTTCTCTCGCTGATTGTCCATATTGCTTTTAGATACATTTCTACATGTTCTGCCTCAGCAGTATCGATAAAGAGTTCTTCTCTCACTTGTTTGATGGGATTCCTTCCATTGCTCGTGATTGTAGTTCCCAATATTCCTGCGTAATATATTTACTGAATTAACTATTAATGTTATGGGCACCATTTTTCATAACATATCCACAGTTAGATAAAGGGTAAGAACCGCTTTCCATCAATCCGATTAAGGATTTGCTCAATAAATAAGATTATTGCTATCAGTTTAATACTTACATAAAGGCCCTTCATTTTGCTCAAGCTTCAATAGTATACTCTCCTTTTTTAAATTAAAATCTAAAGATTTTATTTTACTCCTATAGAAGATGACCTTCCTTCCCTTGCCATCAGTTTCTATTTTTTCAATAGATATCAGCCCATCATGTTGCAATTTCTTAATCTTCCTATAAGTTGAACTTAGAGGAATTTTGTTCTCATGACATATTTGAAACACATTTTTTGGTACATCAATGATTGATAAGATTATCTTTAGAGTAGTCTCATCTGTGATATCTTGCAACAAGGGTATTACCGCACTACTGTCGCTCAAGCTAACAAACTCATTTCTTAGCATGATTAGGCCTGCCTAATTAGGGTTCCCTAATATTTAAACAGTGTGACAATGTCCCTGAAAGGTATAGGTGTGCCAAGGTATATACAGGGAAGAAAGCAAACACACCTAACAGTTTGAAAATCACTAGGGATCAGGGAGTAATAACTATGCCTATTACAGAGGTTATATTACTACCTAGCCAGACCCCTAGTATCTTGGTAGTTTAGTATTATATTATCAGCAAATATAAAGTAAGTTCCCTTTCTCTCTTACAAAAATGACTTCCCATATGTTAGGCGGTATTTGCCAGGTCTGTTGTAAATTCGCTTGGAAATACCGCAAATACCGCAAAATTAACGAATAAGTACGATAACTGGCTTGACAAAGTGGGAGTAATTGAAACTAACATACTGTACCAAATGTAAAATGAACGTTGAGATGACTACTATCAAATATACCAAGCTGGCAAATAACAGGCTTGCAATAGAAGGCTATTGTGTCAGATGTGATAGCAAACTACTTAAAACGAGGGTTATGCCGACATCTGGCATAAAGAAGAAGAAGCTAACGACACTTAACAAAATTAGTAAAAAATTAAAGGAATTAAAAAAAGGTTATTTTGGCTAGCGAATCTCAAGCTTGGCTAGGATGTCTTCCATATTCTGTTCGTCTTCTAGTTCTGCATTTAGAAGTTCTAATGCAAGCTGGTATGTTCCATGGTCTTTGTCCTTAGTGTTATTGGCTAGGTCATTATATAACCCAACTACCAGTCTTTCAAATTCTAATGCTCTTTCTAGCGCACTTCTGAGGCTAAGAAATCTTGAGGGTTGAAGCTTTCCCATGCCACTATCTTGTTCCCACTGGGCAGGATCGTCGGTTGGTGTTTCTCCCAATTGCGTAAGTCTGAATGCGACTTTCTTTGCATGACCAAGTTCCTCGTCAGCCCTTTGTTCAAAAAACTTTGACTCTAATACTCCTAATCCTTCAATATTTTGTGCAATATACCAAAAGTACTGAAATGCAGAAAGCTCTCCGCCGTAGGCTTTTTTTAACATCGCAATTGTACCGTCAATGCCGGCACCAGCTATTTCTTTTGATTTTTTTCCCATAATGATTTAGATTAACATTAAGCTATTTAATATTTTACAATGTTGTTAGTACATGCTAATATAAATGTGCAGAATAAATTTACTCATCCACGACATATTATATCTGTAGCCGAAATATTATAACAAAGATTATTTATATAAACGGGACAATCCTCGCTACAGTTGATGAAAATTGTAACCATGCTAAAAAGACCTAAACTATTAGCTTCCCTTGCTAAACTGCAAAATCTAGAACAGCAATTAAAATTTCGCTTGATTTCATTCTTAAAATCGAGAATCTGAATGGAACTTAAAAGCTGAGACGACCCGCAATATGATATATTGAGATGGATAGATCCATATGGCAATAGTAAAGGGCATCAAGAAGAATCGCTTTATATTGACACCGCAGAAGCAGAAAGCGTAGAGATGTATCTCAAAGCAATATGGTGTATCCGTGAACAAGGAGAAGATGTTAAGGTGAGTTCTATTGCAAAGCTATTGGATATAAAGCAACCTTCTGTTGTTCAGATGCCACACTAGCTCAATGAGGCCAATTTAGTTGAATATAGTAAAGGAAAAAATATGGTTAAAATGACTTCGGGGGGTGAAGAAATAGGGAAGCAGATGATACGTAATACACGCCTTTTGGAAGTCCTTATGAGAGATGCTCTCAGGATTGAAGTAGACGAAGAAATGGTATACGGCATAGAACATCACATGAAAAAGAAATTTACAGATGCATTATGCACGCTGCTAAACCATCCAAGAGAATGTCCTCATAGATATGTGATCCCAAGAGGGCAATGTTGTCTACAGTAATATGTACATCCGCAATTCAACTATTAGGCTTTTGATAGCCTCGGCAGCAATCACAAATGATTTATCAATTTTGAGTACCACACTTGTTTCTCCTCAGTTGTGGTCGTAGGAAATCTCAAATCAGTACATGTTATAAGTTTTATCTATTGTTCTTTTATTCTTTCTTCTTTCTTCCTTGGGCTAGGAAGATCCAATCCGATAATTCCCATCATGGAATCTCCTATCGGCTCAAATAATGTTCTTAAAGAGTCGTTGTCATAAAACCTGGCTGTTTCAGCTAGCTTGGTCTCTATCTTTTTTTGTTCTATCTTCAATAGGATATATCCAGCAATTAGGGCCTTGATTTCATCCGCTTTGTCTTCTTGTATTAGATGTTTAGAACTCAATATACTTGCATATCATAAACTAAGGAGCGTTCTTAAGTATAATTACCGAACCATAACTAACTTGGGTCTCGTTTAAAGCATACGTCATTTGTTCTAGAGGATCCAATACACAGTCAGTATTTTCACATATGTAAATGGGAGTCTCAGATATCTTTTGGTCTTCTTTTTCTAAGATAGGGATATTATGTTTTGCCATTGGTGTGCCCTAGTTAGGGTGGCCTAATATTTAAACAGTATTATTATCTCGACGTTATAATATGCCGTTACGTATTAGAAGAGACAATAGCCAACAAGGCTTAGTGACTAGTTGGTTGATGTTATAATTACGCTATACTTACGGGAGCCATTCCACTCACGCTTGTGTGCCGATTTTCATAAATAGAAACTGACCGGTTGTGTTTATGAACTCGTTTAAAAATTGATTTCCTATTAATAGGGATTAGGCTATCAACAACCATCTCATATTTTGGCACTCGTCATCATATCAAGAAATAGGTTAGGGTAATGTCTGTTCATGACACCACTCCTAGCAGCTGCGCGGCTCTATTTAGATTATCATTTATTTTGTCTATGTGTTGTTGTAATTGTTCTGCTGGTACCTGGTTTTGCATGAGTTGTCTTAACTGTTCTCTCAACATTGTCTCGGTGTTTTCCATCAATGCCTCATCCTTTTCTGCTAACGCAGCCTCTACGAACTCAAAATTATCAATATAGGCAGTTGTCGCTAGGGATTCGGCTTCAGCATAGTTTTGCTGTTGATATGCTTGTATTGTCTGGTTAAGTAGACTTCTTATTTCGGAAATTATTCCTCCAGGTTCTGAAGTACCCGTTGCTTGACCGCCAAGGTTTTCCTCGCTTATCCCAGTTATCTCTGATATTTCGTGTATTATTCCTCTTATGGATCTGTCCACTACTTCTGGGCTCGATTTGTTCTGTATTGCACCAGTGAGGTCAGAGAAGAAAGTATTTGCCTCTTGGACTTCCGAGTTTAGATTAGAAGGTATAGTAGGAGTAGTTTGAGAAAATACATCTCGTGCTCTGGAGACAAAGGCTTGACCGTCCTGATATTCAACCATTTCCTTAATCGTACCATTTTCCACTGCTTCGCCGTATTCTACTCCGGCTATTGACAACAAATCTGATACAATACCCAGCCTGAAGATGCTATTAGCTGCAATTTCAGCAGGAACTACTTGTTGCAGTATTTGATTCAAAATTCCATTTATCCTTTGGCTTTGGGCATTAAACTCATTTGAGGAAGAAGCATTTACTATTTCCGAAAGTTGGTTCAGACTTGTCGCCAGAGTTTCATTCAATGTTACATTTGCATTTGATATCTGTGGTTCTATACTAGAATATATCTCTGCTATAGGATGTAACGTGTGTGCTTTTGCAAGCGTGGTATTACCAGTCTCTTTATTTATCACTGCAGCGTTAAGGTGGCCCCTTATCTGTTCTATGTTAGAAACAAAGCCTATTTGTGTAGAGTTTACCTGGCTTGCATTTGAAGCCAATCTGGCAGTCGTATTGTAATTATCATTACTATCATCATTATTATTATCTCGCTCTTGTGCAAACACTCTCATATCCAAGCCGGATTGTGACTCTAATGTTGTTAGAATAACCAATAATATTGCAGCTGACGAAATAATTCCAGATCTCATAACCAATTTCATTAAACCCTTTCTATGATATGCTATCCTCTCATCATATTCTTTTGTGATCATTCCTATTTTCACTTAACGTTGAATATGGTCCATTATTTATCTCAGACTACGATTCTACATTTTGAAAACAAGATTTGAAAATGTTTGTTGTGATTAGCAATGATTGGTCGATCAGATAACAAAATACATTCAAAAACCCTCCTGCTCGACTATTCTGGAACATCCAATTCCTGGTCTTGCCGAGCAGGAGGAGGTAATTCGCAATGACTTGACATGTACCGATGGAAGCCTGTGGTGTTGATGCCGACGCCATACTCTTTTCCGGTGGGTGCGTGTCAATGGTTGGAAATGTATTAGAAATAATGACACAGCTCTATTTATCATGGACTACGATTCTCTATTGTTAGAATAAAGGGTGATAATGTATAGCTATGACTAACCGCGAAGATAGACATCTGCTTTAGATACTCCATTGTACCTTACATACAATCGTTGTCTTCGAAAATCGTCGGATAAATAACAGAAGAAGATCTGCGATTAGCTGTTCTAGATAAAATTGTCTTCAGTGTGAGGGGCTATAAGTCTACCACGATTATGCGGCTTGACAATATTGATTGAGTGCCTATCCACCCCATAGCAACTGTTTGTTATTTACAACATTATGTCATTATGTTTTAATGCCTAAATGTCCAAAGTCCGAAGTGCTTCGTAATTTCATGTACCTAGTGTTTCCTTGATGTCGTAAACATTGGTTAGATTCTCTAAATCCAAAACGAAATTAATGGTAGATCTCCTTGTAAACATCAGTATTGCTCTGTTCGATATATGGTTTGTCACTCTCCCTCTCCGTACCGATATTATCACTTATATCTCCAGCAATATTCAATTAGCTACCCACGCTTTGGTCGTGACTAGGTGAGAAATAACCAGAAAAGCAGGGAGACTCAACTCAGGACGAAGGGAAATCTGAGTGAGTCTAATTCCCTGCCACATGTATCCTTGAATAAAGGACAAGAACTGATATATTTCTGAGTTGCCGCCAAATTTGGAATAGATAAGATAGATGGAATTGTAGAAGAAAACAATACAGTAGAGTTGTGAACAGAGGATTATACTATTCATAATCTTCCTCTTATAAAACCAGACTTCCTCCCTCTCCAAGCCGAGTCTTTTCCTGTAATGGCTCCATACTATCGAGAAGCATGTATACTTATTCGTTATTATCCACAAAATTCTCGTCATGTGTTATTTCGGGAATTTAGCAGTAAATCCAAAGTGGTCAGGGGTTCTCTTGGCGCGGTTCCTGACGATAAATTTACTTGGCATTCTATAAAAGGAGGAATCTTTCTCGACATAATCAATTACCTGCGAGTAATATCTCCGCCGATCTATATTCTCAAGTTTTAAAGGTGAAAAGGTCCTGGCCAAACAGTACAACCTCCAACCAGAACAAACTATGTGATATTGCACACGGTGTTATGAGGTTTTGCTTGCTGCTTAACCCTAACTGCAACAAGTGAGCTCTTTGCCGCAGCTCTTACAACTAACCATTACGACCATTTTAATAAATAATATGGTTGCACTCTAAAAATTTGGTCAAGCTATTGTGTTCTTATTTTCTTTAGCCGATAACCGCCTAATAGTCTGTCGCTATTCTCATAGGCTCTACAAGTTGAGCATAGTCCCTCTAACTTATAGGTTGGATTATACGGTAGCCCTACACCGCATTTAGGACATCTCCACTTGGCCTTTGCTTCCATGTCTACCATATCTTCTGTTATATTATGTGAACTAAATGGTTTACTCTCGGTTACGTTTGTATTACTGTTCAAAAAGACTGAAATTTAGAAGATAATAACGATCGTCTAGTACAATAGTTAAACTCCGCGGGGATTATCTATGAGTATGCATAAGGTATCATCTGCCTCTTAAGGTGGATGACCTGTGGTGTTAATCAGAATGTTTACAGG
>JALZGI010000228.1 GCA_030861105.1 Thermoproteota archaeon | reverse complement strand
GGCCCTAACAATCCACTTATGGCCTCCCTTCTAACGCACATAATTTGGTAAGGATTGGTATTTTCTTCTCCCTGGGCTCTAATTACACCAGTACACCAGCATGCGAGTTAGCCATGGAATCTAAAACGCTCGTCTTAGTTTCTCTATGTCATCATCCAAGCTGACTAATTCAAACAGCTGTTTATTAGTTCTAAATAATGTTAAAGAGAACTAATCTACTTTCTATTTCTTACTTCCATCTATGGAAATTTACGAAACTATTGCTTGGATTGCAATAGGCTTTATTCCAACTTTGCTGGCTATGGAGGCGGCATCTCGGCTGGCTAGAGGCTATAAACTACATAGGAGGAGTAAAGAAACTGCTGCTGAGGTAGTAGTTGGCATGATAGGGACTGAGAGGAGATGACTTCATACCAAGACAGCGTTCATGCATTACAGGAATTATTACCCTCTAAACCTAACAGGAGTTCAACACGTACATGCCATATAACTAAACTTTCTCACAGCGTGTCTCATTTAAAAAATGGGATAGAGTATTGTCTTGTAGAAGTAACCTGTGATGACGGTGAACAATACGGAATACAAGCCTTTGGCTTGGAGGCTGTACAATTGCACAAAGAGGCACTTAAGCGAAGTCAACTATTCCAAAAAAAAGAGACAGTTACACTGGCCGTGCAATGATGATTATTTTTGGTGATGATGTGATATAGTAATATTCAATATCGGCGAAATACGAAGATATCAAGATTCTACTTACTATTATGATGATGAAATCGACTTAGGAGTACCGGAATCTGATAATCTAATCCCATCACGAGAATATGATAGAATAATGACAACAAGAATTCAGGCCGACCAATACTATTACAACAAGAATATCAATGGAGGAAAAGGCCTGATAGCATACAACAGCGAAATAAAGAAAACGAAATCGATTTTGGTGGTAGATGACGATCAAGATACCACTCTTGCAGTTAAGAGCAGTCTGGAGAATGAAAACAGCCACATGACAAATAGAATATCTTATCTGGTCCACACATACAATTTTCCGACATTGGCTTTATCAGAATTTAAACCAAAACTCTACGATTTATTGCTCATAGATGTTGAAATGCCTACTATGAATGGCTTTGAATTCTCTACTAAAATACTGGAAATTGATGCCAATCTAAAGATATGCTTTATGTCAGCTGCTGAAGTTAACTATGAGGCATTGAGGGAAATATATCCTTCTGTTAGTTTTGGATGTTTCATTAAAAAACCCATCTCACTAGAACACCTGGTCCGACGAGTAAAAGCCGAATTGGAATAAATTCGAAAAATGTATGTAGACAGGCTTATACATCATATTGACGTTGTACTCAATTACGAAAAAATCCTTTGCTTCGTCCTCAAAGAAGTACAAAGGGAGAATTTTGTTAGTAGATGATGAGAAGGACATCGCTCAGTCCTTTGCGCTTGCTTTAGAAAAGGATGGATTCATAGTTGATACGTATAATGATCCATTGATGGCTTTGAGAGATTTCAAAGTCGATCTATACGATTTAGTATTATTGGATATTAAATTACCCCATATGGACGGATTTGAATTATTTGATAAAATAAGACAAATGGATAGAAGGGTTAAAGTTTGCTTTATAAGCGGGTATCGGATGAACTTTCTCGCTCTTAGGGAGCAGGGTTTACAGGCGGATTGCTTTATTCCAAAACCAATCGGATTAAGGGATTTGGTAAGTAGAATAAATGCAGAACTTGAATAAGGGTGCAATAGTTGTTTTCATATATCAGAGTTATTTTTCATGATATACATAGTAGGTTCTGCTGTTTCAATAGTGCTTCTTACACTCATTGATTATATATGAGGAGAAATATTCTTTTTGTACCAGGTTAGCTATAATTGAATGTACATTGCCTATGCCATATTTCCATGTTTTATCCAGAATTGATAATTCTGTCATAAATTATTCTCAACATCTTAAATAACATCTTTTGTCATTAAAAGACTCATATTTTGGACAAAAATAGCAATATCAATACACATAACAAGACAAAGATCATGATATGTGAAGATGATCCTGCGCTACTGCAACAAATTCAACAGTCAATAGGTCAGAAATACTGCACGATGAGCGTTACTTCTGGCAAAGACTGCTTGGGCAAATACATCGATGAGAAAGCTAAGGGGAATCAAATAGACATTCTACTGGTGGACTACGACTTGCGGGACCTGCCAGGCGATATAATAGCAAGTACCATAGGCGAGTTAAGAGGTAATAGAGGGATCCAGACCCATACAATTCTTATAAGCACAGACAGGATCGACAAAGAGTTGATCGAGGCGCTTAAGAGTAAGGAATACATAACGGGGAGCCTGGAAAAACCCATCTGCACCGATGCACTTATAGCGATAATAGAAAAAGCTATTGCCTGAGTTCGTCACACACAGTTATGCTATAAGAAATAGGGTTTTAAGCTTATGTGGATTTGCATACTACATGACTGTCATGATCCTCTAATAGTCACCTTGGACAGGCATCAATATGTCTTAGCATAAGTATGTCAATCAATTATAAGAATATGTATGCCTGTGACTCTACAGATTAGATATTATCAATACAATCAACACAAGTATGCATAATATATCCATAGCCTGCAATTGCATCTTGTCCTGCTACTGACAGCAAAAAGCCAAGTCTTAAAAATCCCATGTACCTTATGGGATAGTACAATAA
>JALZGI010000078.1 GCA_030861105.1 Thermoproteota archaeon | reverse complement strand
GGAGAACAGAGAGAATACAACTAGCAATGCTACTTTTTTTGTTAATGACTGGTCATATTCGAAAACTGTCTCCATAGTAAGAAATACAGTTTATTGTTTTGATATGATATGGGAAGAAAAGGAAAATTACGATAGAGCCCTAAAAGAAAAGAAACACTCCGACCTTTTGTTTGATGTAATCTCACACGACATAGGAAACTATCATCAAATACTGGGAAGTAGTTTGGACAATATATTTCACCTACTTCAAAACAGCAATAATGATAATAACAATACAAATAATTTATTTCAAAATAATGAAATGATTTTCTCGTGTCTTACAATGGCAAAAAATGCTCTAGCTAGAAGCCAGTCACTGGTTAACAATATACGTAGATTAGAGCGGTTGCATACGCAGAAGGACCAGAAACCAATATTAAAGAACCTTCCAGAGGCAATCAATGATGCATATTCCACAGTAGAGCAGACATTACACAATAATAACCCACATAGAAAAAGTATTAGAATATCAGTTAATCTAGAACACGGTCTTAAGCCTGCCGAAATAAACGTAATTGCGGAGGATTTGATTGAAGAGGTTTTCATTAACTTATTTTCCAATAGTATAAAATATACAAATTCCTCAGAAGTTAAAATTGTTGTGTCAGTAAAGGATTATTTTATTGGTGAAACCAAATATTGGATGATAACCATATCTGATAATGGTAAAGGCATACCAGATTCAATAAAAAAGGATTTGTTTGAGCGTTTTTATTCCAAAGCGAAGGGAAGCGGATTAGGGTTATCTATAGTACGAACATTAGTTGAAAGATATAAAGGTAAGATTTGGGTAGGAGATAGAGTATACCAGGATCACACAAAGGGAACTACATTTGGAATGATTTTTCCGGCGGCTTAACAAAGGTCGTAATAACAATAATAACGATATAATGTAACACCAATTTTAACTACGTTTGGTATTAGAATCATATTTTAATAACGATGTATTGTTAATACTCTTCCATCCAGACTGGATTATGATGTTCCTGTAGTTTTCTTATTTGCTCTGGTGTCATATTGTCAATATCTTTAGAATCGTAAGCACATATTCCAATAGCGGGAAAGTCAAATCTTTGTTCTAGACATGATTCATATTCAAACAATTCTTTGGTAAATCCGCTCTTAAAAAATGATGTCATATCTCCAAAAACTCGTATTCCCCTTTTACCTTTGCTGAGAGAGTTTTCCACTAAAGTAGACCACAATGCCATTGTTCGCTGAATGTTTGGCATGCCGTCTGGAAAATACAACTCTTCAGTGGTTTTAATGATAATATCACCTTTCGACTCAAATTCTGCAACGTCTATTCCCCAATCATTCCTCATTCTGGCACGAATTTCGGTTTTTGGTAGATCGGTGGTTGTCATAACAATAACTTCATCTCTTTGCAGGCCCTCCTTTAAAAAGGCAAACGCTTCATTAAATTTTTCATATGTATTAGGATAAACTGCAATTATGTGATTTCCTTGTTCAATTGTCTGTAACCTCTGTGCCAATTTGATAAACTATAGGTGGGTTTGAGATATAAGAATTATGGACGTAAGGGATTCATAAAGAGCAGCCTTCGCTCTTGTGTTTGCTTTTACTATAAAGGAAAGTCATAATGTAGTGGCTGTTAGAGCGTTACGAAGTTGGAGGAGGTGGTCAATCTAATAAAGAAGCATAGTCCGAGATGCTAGAACTTCCTGAGATAGAAGATGTATTGTTTAAGCTCTCTGCTATAGAAATATAGTTATGTAGCGTTCACTTTCTTGCCTAGTTGCCAACTACATTCTGAGTCGCATTTCTAAAAGTCTCTATCGCATCCTGAACTACGGGTGTAATACCTACTTCGTCAGCACCCTTTTTGATTCCAGAAGCAAATGTATCCCACCCAAGGCCTATTAATGCTAACAAAACAATTGTGATTAATATCCCCGCGATGAGGGCCCCTATCATAAGAAACAAGAGATTATGATTGAAAATAGTAATTAAAACTTGTGTGTTAGGTTTAACATGAATCTATACAAGGGTAGTAATAGAGGGAGAGGGATCACCAAAAAGTGACGATGGAATAGGGTGGGCGCCTACTTGGCTTCCCTGGAATTCTTTGTCCTTTCCCCTTTGAGCCAGACTTGTCACAGACATCTACTATATTACAGCGTAATATAGTCAAAGAAAATGTTTGAGTATTGGAGTCAGGTAGTTAGCTAAAGCAAAAAGTCTTAACTGATTTAATATTGGATGTCAAAAATGCATGGGATGCAGTAGCACCATATGTATTAAAACGCAGTCAATACATAAGGCTCCAGTTGTAGAGGACAAGAAGGACAAATTATGCTTTATCAAACTCTTCTTTGAACGGTATGACAAAGACCTTAAGGTTGATACCTATGACGATCCTCTTTTGGAATTGCAGAATTTCAGAAAGGGAATTTACGATTTTATATTGTTAGAGATTAAAATGAAACCAATTGATGGCTTGGAACTTTACAAGAAAATAAGGGAAATCGACAGGGAAGTTAAGGTATTCATATTTACAGTATCAGATCCCAAATTTGAAGAATACGAGAAACCATGCTCATCATTTGAAGAGAAATACTTTATCCAAAAACCAATTTCGCTACATAATTTATCTCAATGCGTAAGTACGGGTATAACCTAGCTAGTTGGCATAAACACATCGATCTAATAATATATGAGGTTATTTTTTTTACAATGTTTAGTCCTACGAACTCGCCAAGGTGTTTCATGGACGAAGATTTGGAATTGAAAACAGCAGGGGACCCAACTTGATGATCGATACCGTAAACCCTTGTTGAGTCCAGGTTTTACCTGTGGCATAACTTGAAACTGTAATTCATATGACTAGATCGGATCTTCTGTTATAATGTCACCTAGTTTACTATATCAGCGTTGTAAAACCAGTTTAGAAGAGATATCCCAAGAATGTGCAGTTATTGTCTTAATTGCTGGCTGCAGAAAACCTATCCTCTCGTTTGAATTTCGAATACAATAAACGTGGACTTTAACATCTAGAAGTAATTTATTTCAAATACACTGCATTATTATTAACAGTAAATACCCTTTTTATAAATGAGTTTAAAAGTGATGTTGACCAGAAATTACCATGAGCTATCAAGAAGATAGG
>JALZGI010000219.1 GCA_030861105.1 Thermoproteota archaeon | reverse complement strand
GAGCATACCTTTCTCTGAAGGATGCTTCTTCTTCTGTGTCATCACTTGACATATTATTTCCGTTAGTTATACCACATTATGCAGGTAAAAACTTTGCATTTAAAACGTCATTGTCTTATACTACTCTATGTTACCATAGAAGAAGTTAATACATTCATCTACAAGGTTAGAAATGATTCTCTTTTTCTGATGTAATACGCTAAAATACGAAAAAGTTCCCCGAAAACGATCAGTGATAGTTCAGAGGTGGGTATTTGTTGCAAAAACTATTAATCGTACCAGTATGTAGTAACCCTTGACGTTGATATAGACCACAATAACCATATGAAACGAGTAGTCTCTCTGGGATTATGTTTTACGCTATCGATAGTTCTGGTCTTTGGTTCTGTTCTTTCTCTCACTGACATGAACGTGGCACTAGACTCTCAATATTTAAGCCAAAATATGCCAATAATAGTGGATACAATATAATATTTCGCAGTGTTACCTTTTAAATAATATAAAGCGAAAGGCTATGGGAATAGGTGAGCTGGTCTAATGGTTTCATGTTCTTTATGTGGTAAAACTATTGAAGAACCGCGTAAAATTATCGTAAAAATTATTGAAGGAAAACGTCATATCTTTGACAATGAAGATTGTATATTGATGTTCAAAAAGTTAGAAAGCGTATATGGAAAAGAACATTTCATAATAGAATGCTGAAATGTTCATCTTTATGTGACACTGAAGTTTAGTGTATGGTGCAACGCTTGAAAGCCCTTGAAACCCATGATAATTTGTTGAGTGATCGTAGCCGGGTTTAGGCTTTATTCATTCGTACGAAAAATAAAACCAAAACCCGCAGAAAGGACGCAACTATCCTTGGGCGTGACTGTCGAGTCCAATCCTGCAGGCTTTGGATCTTTTGTCATCTATCACCTCCACCAAACCACAGGGGGCTTTGTTAATATGCTATCCAGGTAATAAGTAGCAGCTATCAATGACGAGGGGGATGGATATGTTTTATCTGACCATAAGATATATCATAGATAGACCACATACGAACGCATGGGCCTGCACGATTGATATCAGTCGTGGGCAGTGAAGTTGCGATTCCGGTTATCCGCTAGCCAAAACCTACTCCTGCTTGTTCTTTTTATACTAGTTTAGACTGGTACAAATCCTGATATATTCTGAAAAGTGCTGTATCAATATAGTCGTCTGTAAGGAGTGATGGTATTTTCAATTGACATGATATGGGAAGCAGAGAATTCACTTTGTGCAGAAGAACAATCTTCTTATCAACGTCTAACTCATTTTCGCATTTTTGAGCTAGCTTTGAAATGACATTGAGTAGGTGTCTTGTTATTATCATAAAATAGTACCTCCCGAAAATTTGGTGCTATATCTAAAATCTCTGCAAGTATCACACTTATCGACCATGAATTTTTTATCCCATGAAAACACAGGTTCTGCTTTGGCATGGTAAACTATGCCACATTGTCTACATTGGTGGAGGTCTAGGAGCAAAGGAGAATGACTTGTAGCGATATCCCTCTTGTTCATGCGTCTACATATGTATATACCCAATGTTATTTAAGTATTATATACTTATGTATATGCCAGGGTATATCATAATGAAAGCTTGGGTTATTACTAATATATTAATATTATGTAGTTCTAATAGAAATTGCAATTCTTCCATCAATATAAAGGATTTTGTGTAAGAAGTAACGTAGGAATACTGTTAATGTTAATACAAAATTGATATATCGAATTCAATGGGAGTAATAACAGAAATAGAAGGAGAAGCAAGGGATCTAAAGGAACGGTAGGAAATAGGCTTCATTAGAAGAGGAATATGGAGAAGAAAATGTAGACATAACATTAAAAGAGCTTAATAATCAATATGATCTTATATTTCAGTTTAATGTATTTTAAGAAGTAGATGTCTGGCCAAAATAACAAAAGAAGGATTTTGGCAGTAGATGATGAACCTGACATCACTTTAACAGTAAAGGAAGGACTAGAAGCCACTAGCCTGTTTTGAGTCGATACATTCAGTGACCCTCAACTTGCATTATCATCTTTTAAACCTGGACTCTATGATATGGCACTTATCGACTTTAAAATGCCAAAGATGTACAGCTACGAACTGTACGATGAAATGAAAAAGATAGATAGCAAACTCAAAGTCTGCTTTTTTAGTGCAACATATCAAAACTATGAAAAACTAAGAGAAGCGTTTCCTACAATAGAAATCGAGTGTTATATTCATAAGCCAATAGAAATCAAAGATCTCGTGAGACGGATAAACGCAGAGTTAGAATAGGAAGAATAATGAAGGTTGTGTTATTGAAACTACATCGACTTGATTATTACAATCATAATAAGCTATTTTGTCAAGATATAGTTGAGCCAGCACGTCACAGCCACCACCGATCGAAAAGAAGAAAATTTTAGTTTTAAATGACGAATCTGATATGACAACTATGTTGAAGATGACTTTAGAGCGTGAAGGATTTACAGTTGATACATTTAATGACCCTACGCAAGCACTCAAAAGCTATAAACCACGCCTGTATGACCTTGTTCTGCTCGATGTTATAATGCCCAAGATGGACGGTTTTGATCTCTACACTCAGTTAAAAAAGACAGATCCTAAAATCAATATCTGTTTTCTCACAGCATCCAGTGAACCATATAGGGAAGAACTCATGAAAGGGAAATATGACGAGTTAAGTAGAGATCTATTTTTGGAAATGCCACTACAATCGGCGGAACTTATAGATGAAATAAAGAAGCGAATAAGTTAACAACAATAGTAGGCTGCTTTCTTAGCAGGATCTTGCGGTTTAACCCGTTGTCATATTTCC
>JALZGI010000211.1 GCA_030861105.1 Thermoproteota archaeon | reverse complement strand
GTGCTTATCTGTGGTAATAATCAGTTCATCAAACTCTAACGTCTGCCATTTTATCCAGCCGGAAAGTATCTCATTAGGAAGAGCATGCTGACTAATGTATTTGTCAATAACTTTTCCCCCTCTTTCCTTATCGTTAGCCACGAAGTACTGAATCAATGTCTCTATAAAAGACTTACACCATTTACGGCACTTCTATCTTTATATATAGAAAGGGCCCAAAATCTGCGTCTATAACAGTTCACAAACGACCCGGCCCATTTAATAAGGAAGATTAAATACGGCTTGCTAGTTATAGTAAGCAGTACTAATAGTAGCGAGAGTAGATAAAATCGGCATTGAAAAAAGTTCTAATATCGCAGCTAAAAGTAGAACCTTAAAATTTCGTTTTATAATGACTGTGCTGAAGTCTTTGTCACTTCTAGGCTACATTTATCAGAGTATTTTATGAGATTATTTCAATTATAGTCACTTGTTGGTTTCAGGACCAGTTCAAATAATTTAGTCGCGCAAGTTCATTCGTCTGTCTTATGGAATATGCATGGAAACTATTGGCAATTGCAGCGTCAGGATCAGTTCCAATTATCTCCCAGCAAGTATAGAGGTAAGCCAGGGTCAATTTAAAGTGAAAAAGTTTTGAATAACGTGAATAATGATGTATTGGCTGATTATCTTTTACCTCTGATTAATTGCTTTCGTTTTAATATATGTCATCATGTTGGTGCTAGGTTCCTCATATTGGTAGACCACCTTAACATATCTCGCAGATCGGGGGAGGAACATCGTCATCTCGTTATCTTTTTTCACATTCATATGCTTAAAACACAATGGATTAAAATCTCAATAAGGATTGTTCTTTAAAGCGAGGGCGCTGTTTTGATTTATGAAGAGCGCAGCAGTATTCGTTTAGCTTCTCTTAGGCCGATATCGCCCATTAATATGCTATTTTTGCCAGAGCGAAATTTCCTACTTCGATTATCAATAAATCATTTGACCTTTTTCTAGGTAGATGTTTAGTCTCGTCTTACCTAATACTTGTTGTCGAATGACCCTATGCTGGGAAATAAGGCCCAAAGTCTGAAAGAATATAAGTTTGTCCATTTAATTGCTATGATAGCATTGATAAAGGAATATGTGGTTTCGAAAATTGAAGCTTCTCAGGACGGTAGCCCATATGTATATGTCTCTTTAACTGACATAGGATCATCCAAAGCATCGACAGTAGGAGGAGGTACAGGCAAGACCTTTCCTCAGAGTCCCTTCGGCATCGGTGTCGGGGCTTTCACCTCACCCGAGGACTTAATGAAGAACTTACCCAAGGCAATATCTAATATGTTCGGTGGACATGGTCCAGCGGGGACTACATCCGGTGATTCTCCCACTATTAAAGTAAGCATGAGAGAATATGAGGATATGCACTTAAAGGTAGGAGATAAAGTTACTCTGGAGATCAAAAAGGCCAACAGCAACGGAATATAATCAACACATAAATGGAAGACTTTCTGAGCGTGAACAACCATTTTCCTTAGATGATATGAGCTTCGTACACCTATTGATAGGAGTCGATCTGTTAATAACTGCCGTTTTGTGGCATTGAACCATGTTTTTGCAAACAAAAGACAACAGTGAAAAGGAGTCTCCTGGATAGGTACGAATAAAATATTAATTGCTAACAGACATCCGAGGATTTTACGCTCTGAATTTTACTATCTATTGGAGACCTTTCGTCCTGGTTTATCATCCTCATGCATGCATTTATTGCTAATGCTCTTTTATTCAAGAATATGCTCTCACGTCTCTGGAAGAAATGTGACTAATCAACCAAGGCTTTGCGATCTAAAATGACGTGACTCGTCTGGGAAACCCCTCACGTTAGTATGCTGACTGGGTCAACCACTACCCGTAAACAACATAGATAGTTCTATAATCAAATGGGTATATCACATAAATACGTGTATTCCTTAACGTTTATTGATGAAAAACAGAAGCAGATCCGACATAATTCGAACTGTTTTGGAATCGGCAAACGGAAAGGGAGTGACTAAGACCAGAATAATGTATAGTGCATTTCTCTCTTATCAACAGTTAAAAGAATATTTAACAATCTTGCAGGAGAATGGATTGATAGAATATCAACAAGGAGAGAGGACCTACAAAACAACAAGTAAAGGCATACATTTACTGCAATTATCGAGCAAAATAGAAGAGCTTACCCCGGGCATACGGACAGAAAGATAGACCAAAGATTCTTAATCCGTTACAGAGAGAAGTGGAATGCTCGCAAGAGTGGAATTGTACAGCTAATTAGTAGAATTATTTTGTTGAAGGTCTTCAAGAGTCCAGAAAATAGATCTCGGCAACAATTGGAACAATGTGATATATTCCAATAATATCTCTCATGATTAAATAATCGTCAATTTCATTCAACTAAAAAAATGGGATTGGATATTTATTTTGATATAATATGTTTCTAGTTTGGTGCTATCTTTTTATGCTGGTCACCCATGGTCGCTGAATCAATCTATGATTTGCAGACATGACGTACAGAGGGAGAAAGGTACTGTGAATAAATCCTAATTGAATGGTTTACACACGAGAGTGCTCTCTACCGACTTTATCGCCCACTTGTCAGTTCCAGCAAATTGTCGCATTCGTGGATATCATATTCTGATTATGGCTGCTGCTATCAATAAAATTCTTGCGAGATAGTTGGATAGAAAATCGGAACAACTATGGTGAGCGCAGTTGTGAAAGCACGGAGTATCGACTATCATATTTGAGTAATAACATACTCTAAATTAGTACCAGTATATACGAAGCTAAAATGATAAAAGAACAGTCATAATTATACCTCCCCTTTTCGTCGCAGTTTGAATGCTATTACTATCGCAGCACCCCAGAATATAAAAGCGAAAATCCCAGCCTGAAAGAACCAAGAAATACCCCCTGCTATGGCAAAAACCATGCCCAAAATTCCTAACAATTGTTTTTTTTTAAGCAAGCTAAAATTATGTCATTTGGCACTTTATTTATTCTTGATGTTGTCGAGATATGTTATAAGATTAGCGCGATATCGGTAGGCGATTGGTAGACCATTCCGTCTTTGCCTAATCTGGTACTTTCAGGTTAGTTAGTTCGTTCAGTATCTCAAAATTAGGTTTCTCAAGATCAATTGTATCTGCCAAATACATTTTTAGGACTTCTGTGAGCCCAAACAGAACCTTCTCATACACTCTCTTATCTTCTATCCGTGCTTCTTTTATCTCCATTTCCAATAACGGTAAGAACTGCTGGGCTTCTTCCTTTGATAATTTATGAAGTCTCATTTTTTCCATAAGGGTTTTTATCTTTATTGCATCCGTTTTTCTTGGAATACTACTCAATACTTCCTTTTTTACTTCTTCTATCGCTGCGAAGCGGTTAATAAGGATTTTTGTTGAGGGTTGTCCAAAGGATTCCCATACAGGCCCTATTCTTTATAAGAACAACCAGCCGCATAATTCTCGTACTTAATTCTGCGGGGTGACGTACCATGTAATTTCGCGGGAAAGCCGACGTATCACATGTACTGTTATGTCAACTATTAATTGGTTAGTGCGTGTCAAAAAGTTTTTCTGCTTTCTTTTTTGTAATTGCTAGCTCATGTTGGTAAGATTCATACTCTGATGACAGTTCGATAGTCATCTTGCACATATAGACATACATACATTCATACATACATACAACAGCTCGATTGGTCTCGGGGATACTTTTTATACAATCAAGCTTATCTAATATCATACAAAATAATGTCTGTCGAATTGCAAGAGTTAAAGACTGTATTTCAAGGCTTACAAACATTATATCAGACATATCTTCCTAAGGTTGATCCTGTCCTTATTCATGATCTGCTGGTACGAGAAAAGGAAAAATCTGAACATTCACCTTTTTACATGGTGGAGATTTTTACAAAACCTGGCACAAATTCTGAAGAGATGAAAAACAAGATATTTGAAAGAACTGGATG
>JALZGI010000615.1 GCA_030861105.1 Thermoproteota archaeon | reverse complement strand
TCTTGTCAAATGCATTCATCACTCTAGATGCGAATTCAACTGTAATAAACGTTCAAAGGCGTTCAGGGCCTACGAGGCTCTTTGTGCATCTCTATGAAGATTGTAGCATTTAGGGGAGAATTTGGGAAAAATGCTTTTCTCATAAATCTGATCATCTGTCTATAGCAATCTTCGCCATGAAATGTCTTGCTTGTAAGCACGCCCTCCAATGCATGTATCCTAAGTGTAATCGAATCTTCTTCTAACTCGAGCTGAATCCTATTGGAGTCCAAAGGTATCTTTCATTACTACTGTTCTAATATATCCTTAGTCTCTGCTCAGTTCTGAGTTCCATTTAGTTATAATACCATTTTTTACCGACTCTTCCCGTATTTCGTTCAGCACTAGGAGTCAAACAGCAGCAGGATAGAGGAGCTTTTCCTGAGGAACTTTATGCACTATAATTTATTAATTATGTTTAATAGTCATTGCCGTCATAATATCCATAATAATTAAGACAACTCATGAGTTCCAGGCTATATCAGAGAGATATTATGTTTTTGAGTCAATTGTCCGAGTCCCAATTTCAAAAAGTAACTACATTCATTGACATAGCAAATAACATGATTTACGAATACTTTGGAACTAGAACGAACTTTGACATTATCATTTGCCATGGCAGCTGGGAGATGGAAGTCCAAATTATATCAAGGATTCATAATCTAGCAGCAGGACAATTCTATAGTACTAAGAGTGCCGCAATTACCGACTATCGTCTGAAAGAGATAGTATTACGCTGCGACGTCGCAAAGTTTGGTCATTACTTACATGAGCTTATTCATGGAATTCTAGGGGAAAAGCATTCGCATCAACTCAAAGAAGGATTAGCGTGGTATTTTACGCAAGTATTAACTGGGACCAAAGTATACCTTATGCCAAACTTGCCGGTTTTTGTAATTGATCTCTATGTGGCTCCTGTTAAGAAACTGGCGGGCATTCTTGGAGATGGGTTTTTGAAGGATTTCGCGCTAGGGAATGCAAATATTCATGAAGAGGTCTTTAGTAGGGATATTAGAGACCTATTCCTTCCAGAAGAAGTGTTTTATGCAAAAAAGCGATATTTTAGATGATGGCGTACATCTTCCATGCTATATGGGAGAAAAACTCAGATTGATCAATTGTTCTTTAAGCCAACCAGCCTCATTTCCAACTCAGAGCAATTCTTTATCCCTAGGAGATTGCAGTACTTGGATGAGGAACATTAATCTTTGACTTAGAATGGATCAAAGAAGCAAGACAGAACTGACTAAAGAGTGAGCTTTAAATGGAAATGAGGAAAAATAAATTTCTTGTCTTTTTTCTTGTTGTGTTTTCCTTCGCGTTCCATTGACGCCAATTCAATCGTTTACTGTAGGCCAGCAATCTGAGCTCTATTCGTCATACTGAGAGAAGAAGATTTAGATAAATGCAGGTGTCAGTTAAGCAGATGTCATCAATTCAAGTACTAGCAGGGGTGATGGCATTTGGTCTCCTGCATGGCGCTAATCCTTCACATGGTTGGCCTGTGGCTATCCTTTACTCCATGGGAACGAAGAATCCCCTGATCAGTGGTATCATTAGCTCGTCGGTTATAGCCAGCGCTCATTTTGTATCTTCAATTGCTGTTGTAATCGCTTATTTGTTCCTAGCAAGTACGGTAATTATCCCTCAAATTTACATGCGTTACGGGGCTGCATTAGCACTGTGTATTTTAGCATTTGTCTTTTGGAAAGAGAAGGGAGAAGATTTTGCTTTAACTCAACATGGGCATTTTCATGAAGGCAAAATTGGTAAAAGGGTTCCCGAGGGAGCTATGCACGAACACTCTCATTGGCATAAACATATAGGATTTCATTCACATTTTCACACTCACCAAAGAAGAGAGTCTCCTAGCTTAAAAAAAATAGCTAGTTTTGCGTTCATGTTGGGATTCGCTCATGAGGAAGAGTTTGTGATACTTGCTATTGCTGCTACCCAAACTACAGACCCTGTTCTTTTAATAATTGCTTATGCAAGCTCGGTTGGGGCGGCTCTAATAGGAATAACAGCTGTATCTATGAAGGTTTATAGGCTTTTTTTCCAGTATAAGAT
>JALZGI010000208.1 GCA_030861105.1 Thermoproteota archaeon | reverse complement strand
TATTATAACAATTTAATTAATAATTTTCAACATACACTGAAATACATACAGGTGGTAATATCAAGCAAATATTGGTAACCACCACTGCCGACGCCACTGCTCCAACTACCACTTCTATTGCATATGTTTCTACCACTGTGATTCAACCTGACTGTTATCACCAATGCAACACATGTGGAATCATGTATCGTTGTGTTGAAGCAAGACAAAAATGTAAACTTCCTTTCTCCAGTTTTAAAACTAAATGTGTTTCATGTATTAGCAGATATTGAGTAGAGTCCGAAATCCTGTATCAAGACTTATACTGTCTGATAGAGATCTTATATGTTTGAAAGCTCATATTATTCAAAAAGATCACCAATCTCCCCGTCTGATGATTCTGTTTCGTCATCTTCCTCAAAGAGGTCTTCTATGCCTTCTTCAATGACTCCTTCATTACTCGAATCATCAGCATCTGAGCCCTCGTCGTCTATTGTCTTCTATATCATCTACGTAGACTAAATGAGCTAGTCTTTGTGACTCTTTAGCCGCCACTCCTGTAATCACCATTCCTCCACAGCTATGACCTACAAGCACAACATCAAATAAGCCTCATAGAGTAACAGATTTTTTATATCCTTAACATGGATACCCAAAGATATTCGATTAAGCTCATGGGCAGGACGAGAGCTGGCACCCAATCCAGTTAGTGTATGTGTATAAACATCATAACCTGAGTCTTGCAACAACTTTGGATCTTTTGCCATCTATCACCTTCCAAACCGTGATGGGTGCTTGTTAAAATGTTGGGAGCAATATAATGGCTATCAACAAGGAGGGGGAGCGAGTGGTTAGGCAACTGTAAAACCTAAAAGTAAGTATAATAACCCAATATCATATATGGCTAGAAATAATAATCCTGCTACACATTGGAAACTTGAAGGAGACTACTTTGAAGGATGTAATTGTAAGTCGATTTGCCCTTGTCTCTTCAAGTTAGATCCAACCGAGGGTGAATGCAAAGTTGTAGTAGCCTGGCATATAGAGAAAGGCTATTTTGGTGGTGATATCAGTCTAGATAATCTAAATGTGGTTATCGCCATTTATGCTCCTGCTAATATGTTTACTGGACCAAAGTGGAAATTAGCGTTCTATATAGATGATAAGGCAAGCGAGCAACAAAAAGATGCACTCACCAAGATCTTTTCGGGTCAGGCTGGAGGTTTCTTTGGAGCTGCCGCTAATCTTATTGGCGAGGTGATGGGAATAAAATCTGTTCCAATAGAATTCGCTGCTGATGGCAAGAAACGTAAGTTAAAGATTCCTGCTTTGCTTGAACTTGAGACAGAGGGAGTGAGTGGTAGTGATACACAACAAGATTCAGTTTTAATTAACCCAGGGTTTACAATAGCTCCCGGATACGACCCTATCATTGCGCGAGCTACTAAACATACATACCATGACCATGGATTAGAATGGGACAATAGTGCTAGAAACGGGTTTTATTCAAGATTCAAGTATGAGCCTTGACTTAAATATCTAAATCCGAATCTAGACCTACTTTCTTTTTTCAGTCTCTTTATTGTCCACTAGATTTTCCACAGATGCATTCTCATGTGTTTCAGCTTCCTCCTTTTCACTTTGATCAGGAACATTAAACTTCTCGTTTTTCCTTACAACCCTTCTTGCTGCCGTGTCCTCATTGTTAGTACTCATGTTTATATTAATCATAATGTGATCATTAAGGTAAAAAGCACTTTCATTTTGTACATCCCGTTTTAAATATATTATGATAGCAGCACTGATGGACGAAATGAAATATAGAAAATATAGGTTTTGATAGGCCGGCGGCCAAATGTTTGTTCCTCAAATATGTGGAATTTTCCTGTAAGGAGTTACTAAAATGACATTTCTTTGTTGTTTCATTTTTTATTCAACTCAAATATCGCAAACCCTAACGATCTAGTCCACACAAATCCATGGGACTACAATCTTCTTGAATATGTTAGGATTAACACCTTTTTATTTATCATGAGAGGGTAGTCATCATCTATATGGTAATATTTTCGGTATTGAATCCATAGTCAGGAGATAGTCAATCAATGGTAATATCCATCCAGTTAGAATCAATTGGCATGAAGAATGGTTAAAAAGGAAGATCAGGCACATGATTTTGTCGGCTTAGGATTGACCTTACTCTAACTAAATTGGTATCTTAATGTACATAAGCCCCAGCTACTCCATGATCTTGTTGTAACAATTGCTTGTTTTTTCTTTAATACGAAAAATATTTTATGTACAATTACTTTGGTCTGATGTTATTATGGACAAGCCAATGAGTAACCTTAGTTTTAACTTTATGGCTTTTTTCTTCAAGTTCCGTGATTTATTCTACTCGCCAATCAAGATCTTAGAAGAGATAGGGATTCAATCGGGTTGGAATGTTCTTGATTATGGAGCAGGATCTGGCAGTTATTCTATTCCAGCGGCGCAACTCGTAGGCTCCACAGGAAAAGTCTACGCGGCAGATATTCATACTCTAGCTACAAGTCGAATTCAGAAAAAAGCATTTCTGAAAGGCCTTAAGAACATATATCCCATTCTAACGGATTGCAATACTCAGTTACCTGATGCTTCAATAGATGTCGTATTGTTATTTTATGTTCTCCATGATTTTAAAAATCCTGCTGCTATACTAAAAGAACTAAAGAGAGTACTCAAGCCTGGAGGTCTTCTATCAATAATAGACCATAGATTCGATGAAGAGAAGATCGTTTCTGTTGTTGATAATGCAACAGTAAATATGAGACTTAGGAAAAGTGTAAAAAGGAATGGGAAGAAAGAAGGAACAATATTGATTTTCTCTAAAGAACCAGAATAGATTGTTAATTCTAGCCAGTTTAAGAACAATTAAGCCCACCAAATCAGTGGGTTTAATATCCTTTTTTGAACCTATTCTATATACATTATATGCATAATATAGTTATTGGTTGTACATAATATGGAATTTTATCATTCAGTACTGAAATTGTAAGGACCCCATCATTTTCTTAAGTTTATACTGGGGCTGTAGACAACGTGAACTCGACATACCTAAATTGCAAATAACCCAGGTGATAAACAAAAAACCCAGTTATAATGGGGTTAATGAGCACAACCAAAGACTTAAGATTAATCCTTTTCTATATGACTTACAACCCATGATAAAGAGGAGAAAATGGTAAAGAGAAGAGTCCCTGTATAAAACGGATGGTAAGTGAAAGAAGGATATTGTCGTCTTCTCCTAATACCATAAGCAGTAATTTGAATAAGCGAATCCTCCTTGTGGATGATGAAGCAGATGTAATTTCTCTTTTCAAAATGGTTTTAGAAATGAACGGATTTGAAGTCGATGCTTATACTGATCCTACAGCAGCATTATCCAATTTCAAACCCAACTCATATGGTTTAGCGCTATTAGATATTAGAATGGCCCCTCAAAATGGTTTTGAGCTATATAAAAAAATGAAAAATATAGATGGGAGTCTAAAGGCATGTTTCATCACAGCATTTGAAGATTATCGCCAAGAGTTCAAGGAATCGTTTCCACAACTATATGAGGCGAAATACTTTATTAGAAAACCAAAAGCCATAGAAGACTTGGTAAATCATGTAGCACTATTCTAGGATAATATACACCGATGGGGTGGATTCTTCTAGAGCCCTCGCCTCCTGGAAATCATGAGTTACATTTAGTTATTGTTTTTGATAATCC
The DNA here is from genome assembly GCA_030861105.1 of Thermoproteota archaeon. Classification (GTDB taxonomy): domain Archaea; phylum Thermoproteota; class Nitrososphaeria; order Nitrososphaerales; family Nitrososphaeraceae; genus TH5893. The sequence continues at coordinate 1,643 of JALZGI010000208.1, read as the reverse complement.
TACTAGGGTACGTGGGGGTTTTGCAACTGAGGTATCCTATAACCTAACATAGGATCCTTGATACTTACCGTTCTCATAACAATGGACAAAGACTAATCCAAGAATTGGATAGAAGATACCCACGAAAGTAGTGAAATCGTTTGCATTCTAGTCATAGAAGTAGGTCATATCGCTGTTCAAAGGATATTGATAAGGAGGATTCAGACAAGTAGTTTTTATGAACCGTTATATCCTCTGTGAACCATATTATAAATTGTTCAAAATTTTTTGAAATATTCAGTTAGACGACAGATAAGTACCGGTTCATTTGGGATAGTGTACGAGATACTAAATGAAGAGGATAACAAGATTTATGCGCTAAAGGAATTATCAAATATGGATACTGTTAGTAAACAGCGCTTTGAGCGGGAAGTAAAAATACTATTGGAATTAGACCATCCAAATATCGTCAAGATATTTTATTGGAATATTGGAGGGGATGCACCAAAGTTTGCACCATACTATATAATGGAATACCTAAGCGGAAGCTCACTTAAAGACTATATGGCTGAAAAATTTGACAGCGATGAGAAATATTTCTTTGATATTGATTGGGCTATCAAGACTATCATTCTTCCTGTTTGCAATGCATTAGCACAAGCACACAGCTCCAATGTTTATCATAGAGACTTAAAACCAAGCAATATCATGTTTCCAGACGACACAAAATCAGCTATTAAAATTGCTGATTGGGGGCTTGTTAAGATTGAAGACTCTTCTTTAGGCAGTATTGGTAATAGTAGAATAGGAAGCGTTAGTACAGATAATAATAATTCATCCTCTACAATTGATCTTGATAGAAGGTCACTAGAATTGACTGCCGTAGTAAATGAGGGAAGCATAGGTGGTACCCCTGACTACTGCTCTCCAGAACAATGGTTTGCCACTGTCAATGACAATGATAAGTTAGTTGATGGACGTACTGATATTTTCTCGTTAGGTATAATATTTTATGAAATGCTAACAAGAAAGCGTCCGCCAACCTATGATCCAAATAATCCTAGTTTAAATAGAGATGAAGTAAGTCCTCCTTCTAAATCCAATCCACTTGTGCCACCGCAACTAGATCAATGTATTTTGAAGATGACCGACCTTAAGCCTGAAAATAGACAGCAATCTGTATGGGAATTAATTTCTGAAATAGAAACCCTCTGAATGGGTGAGATATCAGAATGAAGCTGGTGTTATGGCTGTTGTACAGAAGCCAATTCATCAATCAATTCTTGGCGAAAAATCTGGCCCTCCAGCTTGGAAGCAACTCCGACATGGATTCAGATTTCTGAGAATGACCTCATAATTCCTCCTGAGGCTGAACGTCAGTTTGCAAAACGAATGAATGCTACTACTGTCTTAATTAACTCTAGCCATGCATCTCTTGTATCACACCGCGATCAGATTGCCCAATTAATCCTAAACGCAACGAAAGGAAGCACCAAATAGCCAACTGGATAGGATAAATTACTTGTAATAACAGATCCATAATAGGGCCTCAAGAGATAATAATTAATGAAGTACAGTATGTGCCAGAGGCAACCATACATGTCTAATAAAGTAGCAGTTGCTACGGGAAGTTCAAGCGGTATAGACAACCGAGACATAAATTC
>JALZGI010000207.1 GCA_030861105.1 Thermoproteota archaeon | reverse complement strand
ACCGGTTGTCTCCAATATTCAAATATTTTTGTCTCGTGTTATGGGACGGTAATAGAGGATAGACATATGTGATAAGTCTGACTGGCTCAAAGGAGCAAGGAAGACAAAAGCATATCAGGGGAGTCCCCCACTCCGAGAGCATTGGAATTCACCACTCCCGGCTTTGATTCCTCTATTACTATCAGTTTTCCAATCTTGGAAAATTTATATGTAATACATTATATCTCCTCAGACGAATGAATTCAAAACTCTTTTTGATGGCATTGGCAGTCGTTGCTGCCTTTGGAATTTTGGCTGCGGCTACGGCCAGTCCTCTCACCATTGTCACACCAGCAGTAGCTCAGAATATGACAGGTGGAAACGCGACTGGTGGTAATGCGACTGCTGCAAACGCAACAGCCGGTGGATGGACCAAATAGTAAGGCGCCCTTACTTTTTTTATTTTTTATTTTTAGATTAGCTGGATAATATTTTTTCCCGATAGGAGAACAAATAATAATTTTATATCTGATTCTTTATAACAACCTAGGGGCCATCGTTCATATATGTCTCTGCATACGCCCGCAGGAAGGTCCTAGACTCAACTACCGTTTGCGGCATTATTCATTGGTTGAGTCTCCTGCGATTTCTGATTACATCATTTAGATCTTTTCTTCTACGCGGAAATTCTAATTTTGAGTATAACGCCTCAAGTTTTTCGGTTTCGTTTCTGATTATGTTCGACACGATTGATGAAACAACCTGATTTTGGAATACCCCACCTAATGTGAGGGCGACACACTGTTTGAGGAAAGTTCCTCTGAGCTAACTTGCAAGGTTGGCATCCTATAATTATTAACCGCCAGAACACAAAAGATTTCTGAGGCAATATCTGCAACTTATCTCTAATTCACTCCCCCTCTCCGCGCTGATATTCACTACTTATATTCTTAGACACATCTGAGCTAGCTCGCTCCCCATTGGTATGTCGTAATTTATGTCAGAGAGTATATTCCACAAATCGTAGTAGGCCAATCACACTATTCGGTTGGCAAGAAATATTGCAGAAGGTGCGAATGTCATTTTATTACCCCGAAGAGGCACTGCGAATGTTGTGGAATGCAGCTAAGGGCTAATCCACACTGCGGTAAAATATACAGAGAAAAGGTCAGGACGAAGAGGAATCTGGTGCTAATATAGATTTGTCTACGCAGATTGACATAAATGATCTTGTTTATTGATCAGAATTTTTTTTATAATCGGCTCAGAACGTTTCTTTGCATCGAGTACAGTAATAGAGGATAGACGTATGTGATAAGTCTTTTCCCTTGGGGGAAAGGACAAAAGCATACCGGGGTTGTATCAGGCGGCATTCTAAGTCCCCCTAGTTGATTCCTCTATTACTACGTGAATAAATCCAATGTTCCTTATGCAGTCATCTATTTATTTTCCCATCTGTTCTAACAAAGTTCTTGGATCTGCAACGAATCTTATTGAATGTATTTTCCCATCGTCGTTTATGTGAAACCATCCACATACAAACACTGTCACAGGCGGCTCGCGATAAGTCGCTTCATAGAGAAGGCAGACATCGTTGCTTTCTACGAACTCCTTCTTGATGTCCAATCTGGATAGATTCGAGTGTTCCAGATAGGTCACGTATGGCTCAGCCCGGTTAAAAGTTGTTAGGTCAACAGGCCTAGGTCCAGGTGCCTGGACCGACATGTTATCGCTTATATTACTTCTAACAGTTTTGAAGTCTTAGACTGTGAAGTTAAAATGTAAAACTAAGTGTCAAAAATAAAAGTGGGGTTGCTTGCTGTGGTTTAATATTGTTCTTTATTAAAGTCCTATGTCACCGACTGCTTCGATGTTTATAGGAACTTGAAGACAGGTGTTTCCTTTTCCACTGAAGTTACAGTCTGCTTCTGATTTTAGTTTCTCGTTTGTCTCACTTTCTTGATCTCCGCCCTCACTTCTTGGGTCTCCATTACTGCTTCTGTCGCCATCACTCATCTGGTCGCCGTCCTGAGCAAAGGCCAATGGTGTTGTTGTAACCATAGCAAGCAGCGCAGCGGTTGCCAACACAAGGGCAATTGGTATCATTTTGCTGTTCATAATAGATTCAAAATCTGTTGTCAAGAATCATTATATTTAGAGTGCTTTACACTATGACATAATAATATCCGATGATATTAGACTCTCCTTTATCTCTGAGGTATCTTATGAAAAAAAGCCGATAAAAGG